>CAXNGL010000016.1:0-20131 GCA_964201515.1 Burkholderiales bacterium | reverse complement strand
GTGTACTGGCTCTAAAAGGGGGGGGTGTCGGAGGCCCGGAAGGCCGATGGCATGAGAAGCAAGAAGAAAGAAATGGGGACCCCTGCAATACCCGGGGGATTGAAGGGGCCGCACTTGGTGCGGCTTTTTTTTGAGTTCATCTCGA
Source organism: Burkholderiales bacterium (assembly GCA_964201515.1). Classification (GTDB taxonomy): domain Bacteria; phylum Pseudomonadota; class Gammaproteobacteria; order Burkholderiales; family SG8-39; genus CAIYPG01. The sequence continues at coordinate 19,986 of CAXNGL010000016.1, read as the reverse complement.
TATGAGGGCAAGGTTGCATAACTGAGCCCACTCGTGCTCTCCTGCATCAGTGGCCGTTTCCATTGGTGCTGAAACGGCTCCCGCATCCAGCAGGCTCAGCCGTTCCTCCCGGGAATCAGCCCGAAGTAGTATGCCGCCATCAGCATCAGGAACAGCGTCAGTGAGAACCCGACCCGGATCGCGAGTGCGCGTGCCATGCGCCTGCTATTGTGGCGATCAGTGACCATGTAGTAGAGGGCGGAGCCCAGGCTGGCCAGTATGGCGATCAGGAACAGGATGACAACGATGCGCATGTTGGGTCGAGCCGGTCGATGAATGATTTGAGACTATAGCAGTGGGCACCGTGTTGAGCGGATTGCGAAAGCGCTACCGCTTTCGGCCGGGCCTGGTCCCGACGCTGACGATGCTGGTCATCGCAGTGACCACCATCGCCTTGGGCAACTGGCAGACGCGGCGCGCGCAGGAAAAGCTCGCGCTGCAGGAGAACCTGGACCGCCTGGGATCGGCGCCCGTTGCCACGCTGCCATCAGTGCCGGTTGCGGCGCAAGACTGGGTTCTGCGGCGGGTTTCCGTGCGCGGCGAATACGCGGCGTCGCAAATGACCCTCATCGACAACAGGGTCCATAACGGGATACCCGGGTACCATGTGGTCATGCCGTTGCGGATCGAGGGCAGCGCCCTGCATATATTGGTGAATCGGGGTTGGGTGGCAGCAGGTGCGCGCCGAGACCAGTTGCCTTCCATCCAGACCCCGGCCGGCGCCCTGACCGTCGAAGGAGTCGCCATTGTCCCGGGCTCCAATCCCTATGAGTTGTCCCGGGCGCCGGAGGCCAATGCCAACGCCGGCCCCATCCGGCAGAACCTGGTCATAGCGCGGGTCGCGGCCGAACAGGGCCTGGCACTGCAGCCCCTGGTCATCCTTCAAGGCAGTGCTGCGGCAGACGGACTCCTGCGCGATTGGCCACGCCCGGACGCGCGGACCGACAACCACCGAGCCTATGCCCTGCAGTGGTATGCCATGGCCCTGGTGGCGGTGCTATTGTGGATCGCATTCAATTTCAAGAAATCCGATGACCACGACTCCTGACCCGGCTTCTGGCCCCAATACACCCCGTAGCCTGCGAACGCTGTGGGTGCTGCTGGCTGTCTGCTTGCTGCCCTTTGTGGCCTCGCTTGGCCTGTATTTCTTCGCGCCGCCCAAGGAGCGGATGAACTATGGCGAATTGCTCGACCCGAAACCCTTGCCGGAGATTTCGGGAACGGGCGGCGAGGACCAGCCGGCGCAATTGGGAAGCCTCAAGGGACAGTGGGTCCTGGTGCATATCGACTCGGGTGCCTGCAATGATCGATGCCTGGCCAAGCAATACAAGTTGCGTCAGGTGAGATTGACGCAGGGCAAGAACATGGAGCGGGTCGCACGCGCCTGGTTGGTCGTGGACCGGGAACCCCTCGGCGCCACGGTGTTGCGGGATTACGCAGGAACCAGGGTGATTCGGGTTGCGCCGGATGTGCTGAAGAATTTCCCCGCCGCCACCGGTGCGGACGTGCGCGACCATATCTGGCTCATCGACCCGTTGGGCAACCTCATGCTCCGGTATCCCCCGGCGGCGGACCCCAGCGGGATGAAGACCGATCTGCAGCGCTTGTTGAAGCTGTCGAGAATCGGCTGAATAGCGGGAGCTTTCGCATGTTCAGGCGGCGGCAGCAACGGCACCGCGTGATAAAATTGTGCGGCGCGACGCCGGGGTGCCTTCCATCATGAAAGCCGGCGTCGCCGCGGTCTTTCAGTCCAGTCCGATCAGCCAGAGTCATCCACGGCGATACCGATGCTCCTTGCTTCCCAATCCGTTACGGTGCAAGTTCAGCAGTTCCTCACGCTGACCAAGCCGCGCGTGGTGGCGCTGATCGTGTTCTGCGCGGTGATCGGCATGTTCCTCGCTACGCCCGGCGCCGTGCCGGCGCAGATACTGCTCGCGGGGACGATCGGCATCTGGCTCGTCGCGGGTGCCGCTGCCGCCATCAACTGCCTGGTCGAGCAGAAGATCGACGCACTCATGGCGCGCACGCGTGGGCGCCCCTTGCCCCGCGGTGAAATTTCCTCTCTGCAGACCCTGCTCTTTGCCGGCGTTGTCGGCGGCATCGGCCTGTGGCTGCTCTACCGGTACGTGAATCCGCTCACCATGTGGCTTACGCTGGCGACTTTCGTCGGGTACGCCATCATATACACCGTCGTCCTCAAGCCGCTGACGCCGCAGAACATCGTCATCGGGGGTCTGTCGGGCGCCATGCCGCCCTTGCTCGGATGGACGGCCGTGACGGGGGAGGTCGCGCCTGAGGCGCTGTTGCTGGTATTGATCATATTTGCCTGGACGCCACCGCATTTCTGGGCGCTGGCGCTGTATCGCAGTCATGAATATGCCAAGGCGGGCCTGCCCATGCTGCCGGTCACGCATGGCAACCGTTACACGCGCCTGCAGGTGCTGCTCTATACGATCATTCTCTTCGGCTGCTCGTTGCTGCCATTCGTGCATGGCATGAGCGGGCTGATCTACCTTTTTGTCGCTGTATTGCTGGGGGCGGTATTTCTCGGCTATGTGATTCGCCTGCATCTTCGCTACAGCGATGAACTCGCGCGGCGGACGTTTCACTACTCCATCACCTACCTGGCGCTGCTGTTTGCCGGCCTGCTGCTTGATCACTACGTCATCCTTTGACGCGTTGAAGCGCTTCCTGGCTTGCGCGGCGCTGCTGCTGTTCGTGACCGGCTGCGGGCCTGCCAAGCCCTCATTCAGGAACACGGACATCACGGGGGCCAGTTTCGGCAAGGAACTCGCGCTCACGGACCATACGGGAAAGCCGCGCACCCTGGCGGATTTCTCCGGCAAGGCGGTGGTGATTTTCTTCGGCTATACGCGCTGCCCGGATGTTTGTCCCACCACCATGGCGGAGCTCAAGCAGGTGCTTGGCAAGCTGGGCAGCGACGCACAGCGCGTGCAAGTGCTGTTCGTCACGGTGGACCCTGAGCGTGATACCCAGGCCCTGCTTGCCCAGTATGTCCCCGCATTCGATCCCGGCTTTCTCGGCCTCTATGGCGACCTCGCCGCCACGCAAAAAGTGGCGCGCGAATTCAAGGTGTTCTACCAGAAAGTGCCGGGCTCAAAGCCCGACAGCTACACGATGGACCACACGGCGGCAAGTTACGTGTTCGACCCCCAGGGACGCCTGCGCCTGCTGGTCAAGATGGGCAGTGGCGGGGAGGCCCTGGTCGAGGACCTGAAGACCCTGCTGGCCGCGCGAGGCTGAGCAAGCCGCGTGACCCGGATCACCGGTCGCGGCGCCCAATAAAAACGCCGCACGCATGCGGCGTTCTTAATGAGTACGAGCAGCGTTCAGACTGTTGCGAGCACGGCTTTCATCTTGGCCATCGCCTTGACCTCGATTTGCCTGATGCGTTCCGCCGATACCTTGAATTCGGCGGCCAGGTCGTGGAGTGTTGCCGTGTCCTTCTCGCGCAGCCAGCGCGCTTCGATGATGCGCCTGCTGCGCGCATCCAGGGCAGACAAGGCAGCTTCCATGCCCTCGACTTGCAGCCGGTCGTTCTCCTCGGCCTCAGCCAGTTGTGAGGGGCCGGCTGCCGGGTCGGCCAGGTAGGCGATGGGCGCGAAACTGTCGTCGTCATCCTCCTTTGGCTCGAGGGCGATGTCGTGCCCGGACAGGCGCGTTTCCATCTCCACGACTTCCTCAGGCTTGACGCCCAGCGTCTTGGCCATGCCGCTGACTTGCGCGGGCGTGAGGGCGGCGAGGCCGGGCTTCATGCTGCGCAGGTTGAAGAACAGCTTGCGCTGGGCCTTGGTGGTGGCGATCTTCACCAGGCGCCAGTTGCGCAGGATGAACTCGTGCATTTCCGCCTTGATCCAATGGATGGCAAACGACACCAGGCGCACTCCGCGCTCCGGATCGAACCGCTTGACCGCTTTCATCAGACCGATGTTGCCTTCCTGGATCAGGTCTGCCTGCGGCAGGCCATAGCCGGTGTAACCGCGGGCAATGGCCACCACCACGCGAAGGTGAGACAACACCAACTCACGGGCGGCATCAATGTCGTCTTCGGTGCGAAACTTGCGGGCAAGGCGCAGCTCGTCTTCCGGTGTCAGCATGGGGAAGCGGTTCACCGACTGGACGTAGTTCTCGATGCTTCCGACACCGACCGGCACCATCGGTACCGGGAACGCTGTAGCTTGTGTCATTCGAAACCTCCTTTGCCTGTCGCCTTTCCGGCGCTCTTGCCGGGCAAGCGGGTTGCCCCACCACAGCAGCCATTTTAGCACTCACACCATTAGAGTGCTAATGCCGCTAATAGTTCCCTCGATCGGTGAATTTCCCCCATAAGCTGCAAATCCTACCGAGGTTCAGAGATTAGTAAGTGCCGGCTAACTGCAAGGTAGGTGCCCAGCCAGCCGAGGATTCCGGCGAAGGACAGGAAGGCCAGGGAATCCTGGAATGACAGCAGTCGTAACACCGGCAGGATGCCGAACACGGGCCCCAGCCGGGCAAGGTCTGTATTGAAGACCAGCATCGCTGCTTGCACGATGCACAACGCTGCGATACCACCAGCAACGCCGAGGGCTGCACCCTGGTAGAAGAAAGGCCGCCGCACATAGGCGTCGGTAGCCCCGACCAGCTTGCTCACTTCAATTTCCTCGTGCTGGGTCAGTACCTGTAGCCGGATGGTATTGAAGGTGACGGCGACCAGCGCGAACCCCAGCAACAGCGCAAGCATCAGCACGGCTGAGCGCGCGATACGCAACAACGACTCGATGCGACGGACCCAGGCCGAGTCCACCTGCACTGTGCCCACTCCCGGAAGGCCGCGAAACTGCACTTCCAGTCGGGCCGCGGTATCCGCGTCGGACGAGGTCAGCGTCACCACGAACGCATCGGGAAGCGGATTTTCGCGCAGCGACGCGATGACTTCATTGAGCCCGGGTAATCGCTTGAGCGAGGTCAGGGCAACATCGCGGGGGACAAAGCGCACCGAGCGCACCCCCTCGGCGTTGCGCAGCCGGGTCTCCAGGGCAGCCACATCGGCGCGGCCCGGCGATGTGGAGAGAAAAATGCTGATTTGGGGCTCGGTCGGAACCGATCCCGCGTAGAACTGCAGGTTGGACAACAGCGAGTATGACCCCAGTGGCAGGGCCAGCACCACGCCCACGACGACGATATTGGCCAGCGAGGCCAATGGCGCCTCGGCGAACCGCGTCAGGGCCTGCTGCAGGGATTGAAAATGATGCCGCAGCCAGGAGTTCATGCGGTGATGCGTCCGTGACTCAGCCTGACCACGCGCCCCTGCTCGAGCCGTTGCCTGTCATGCGTGGCGATCAGCACCGTGACGCCGACCTGGTTGAACGAACGGAACATCCCCATGATGGTATCGGCATACTCCGAATCGAGGCTTGCGGTAGGTTCATCGGCAATCAGGATGCTGGGACGATTGACCACGGCGCGCGCGATGCAAAGCCGCTGCTGTTCGCCACCCGAAAGGGCCACTGGCCGTGTCTTTTCGCGATCCAGCAGTCCGACCTTGTCGAGGGCCGCACGCGCGCGCCGCGCCGAGTCGCGGTAGGGTTGCCCGGTGACCAGCAGTGGCAGCATGACGTTGTCGAATACGCTGCGATCGAGCAGGAGTTTCTGGTCCTGGAACACCAGTCCCAGGTTGCGCCTGAGAAAAGGGATGCCGCGGGGAGAAAGCGCAGAAACGTTCTGCCCGGCGACCAGCACGCTGCCGCTGGATGGGCGTTCAATGGCCGCAAGGAGCCGGAAAACCGTGCTCTTGCCTGCGCCGGAATGGCCGGTAAGAAATACGAATTCACCCGCCTCGATATCCATTGAAATGCCCGACAAGGCCTCGCGGCCGCCGGGATAGCGCTTGGTGACTTCGCGCACGCTGATGATCGGCTGGGTCATGCTAGCCAATGCGATCGGTCGATCATCGCGAGCGCGTCGTCGAGTCGCAGAACGGGCCGGGAAACGATTGCTGCCACGTGCTTCCCCGCAGCTAGTCCAGAAGAGCCGCGACAAAATCCTTGGCGACGAAAGGCCGCAAATCGTCCACCCCCTCGCCGACCCCGAGGTAGCGAATGGCCAGGGGACGCGGGGAAGCCAGTTGCTTGCGCGCGTATGCGATGCCGGCCAGTACACCGCCCTTCGCCGTGCCGTCGAGCTTGGTCAGGATGAGGCCGGTCAGGCCCAGGGCCTCGTCGAATACGCGTACCTGGCTCAACGCATTCTGCCCGGTGTTGGCATCCAGAACCAGCCAGACTTCGTGCGGCGCGGAGGCATCCGCCTTGCCGATGACACGCTTGATCTTGCGCACCTCTTCCATCAAGTGTTGTTGTGTGGGGAGGCGACCGGCGGTGTCGGCAAGCAGGATGTCGATGTTGCGCGCGCGCGCGGCATGCACGGCGTCGAAGATCACCGCGGCGGGGTCGCCACTGGATTGCGAGATGACGGCGACGCCATTCTTGTCTCCCCAGGCGATGAGTTGCTCGCGGGCCGCTGCGCGGAAGGTGTCGCCCGCGGCAAGCAGGACGGTGCGGCCCTGTTGCTGGAACAGTTTCGCCAGTTTTCCGATCGACGTGGTTTTGCCTGCGCCATTGACACCGGCGAGCATGATGACAAAGGGTTGCGGCAGTTTGTGGCTTGCCTGAGGATCCAGAGGATCGGGCTGTTCGAGCGGCGCCAGCAATTCGGCAAGGATTTCCCGAAGCACGCCCTTCAGTTGGTCCGCCGTCTCGACCCGCTCCTTGCGTGCCCGTTGGCGCAGTTGCGCGAGCAGATACGTCGTCGCATCCATGCCGGTGTCGGCGGCGATAAGGGCGGATTCCAGGTCTTCAAACAGCGACTCGTCAAGCTTGCGACCGGCAAACAGGCCGGTCAGTTGCGAGCGCGTGTTCTTCAACCCGTCCTTGAGGCGCGCAAGGAAGCTGGCACGCGCAATAGGAGTGTCCGGTTTGACGATTGGATCGGTTTTCTTGAACAGGCCGAGCATCAGTTTGCCGAAAGTTGGCTACGTGTCGCGCGCCTGTCGGCGCGGGTGCGATGCGCTGGAGCGCACGGTGAAAGGCGCTAAGATAGCGTGCAATTCTATCAGCTTCAATTTGACGGTCTTACAGTGCGCAGATCCTCCCCCATGATATTGCCAAGTGCCATCGGCGTTGAGTCGCCAAATACGGACTGGTTGCGGGCTTTTTGCGCATGAATCGGCCTGTGACTCGCCGTGGCGCCGGGCCAGCATGCGAGGTCAGGGTCATCGCGGGAGAATGGCGCAGCCGGCGCATCGCGTTCCCCAATGCGCCGGGGCTTCGTCCGACACCCGATCGCGTCAGGGAAACCCTGTTCAATTGGCTCGGCCACGACTTGGACGGATACAGGTGCCTGGACCTTTATGCGGGCTCCGGCGCATTGGGATTTGAGGCGCATTCGCGCGGCGCATCGCAAGTGGTCATGGTCGAAAGCAACCCGGTGGTCGTGCGCGCGCTGGAAGCGAATGCCGCCCTTTTTTCAGCGAACCGCCTGAAGATCGTGCGTGCCGATGCGCTAGAATTCCTGCGCCGTGACACCCATGCTGGAACGACGGGCGGGATGCTGTTCGATGTGGTGTTCCTTGATCCGCCGTTCGACCAGGGTGTGCCTGACAAAGTCTTGTCACTGTTGGCCCCGCTGCTTGCAACGGGGGGACTCGTCTACATGGAAGCCGGTGCGAAGGCCGTATTGCCGCAGTCGTGGAAGACGGAAAAGCAGGGCAAGGCAGGCCAGGTCCATTTTCAACTCATGCGATGGGAACCATAGTGACGATTGCCGTATATCCCGGAACGTTCGATCCGATCACCAGCGGTCACGAGGACCTGGTTCGGCGTGCCTCGGTCCTGTTTGATACCGTGGTGGTCGGCGTCGCTGATAGCCGCGGCAAGAAGCCGTTTTTCTCGCTGGAAGAGCGCATCGACCTGGCGCGGCGCGTGCTGTCCCAGTACAAGAATGTCAGTGTGCTCGGATTCAGCGGCTTGTTGCGCGATTTTGTTCGCGAACACAAGGCCAAGGTCATCATGCGGGGCCTGCGTGCCGTGTCGGATTTTGAATTCGAATTCCAGCTGGCCGGCATGAATCGGCGCCTGATTCCCGATGTGGAAACCGTATTCCTCACGCCCGAAGAACACCATCTGTTCATCTCGGCGACATTGGTGCGCGAGATCGCGACCCTGGGCGGCGATGTCGGCCAGTTTGTCCATCCCCTGGTGCAGCAGGCGATGTCTGAAAAGGTTCGTGCGGCGGGCAGTTGATGCGCGCGTTTGCGGCGCCTACCTCTGGCAGTGCGTGCAGTGGAATGTCGAGCGCTGCCCCATGCGGCTCAGCCTGATCGCGCTGCCGCAAACCCGGCATGGCTCTCCCGTCCGGCCATAGACGAAATACTGCTGCTGAAAATAGCCCGACGACCCATCGGAGTGAACGAAATCACGCAGGCTGCTGCCGCCTGCCTTGAGCGCAGCCTCGAGCGTGGCGCGCACTTCGGCGGCGAGTCGATCGTAGCGGGCGGCCGATACGCGCCCGGCCTGCGTGCCGGGCCGTATGCCGGAACGAAACAGGCTTTCATTGGCGTAAATGTTGCCCACGCCAACGACGATCGTGTGGTCCATCAGCAATTGCTTGACGCTTGAGCGGCGGCCGCGCGCCGCCGCATGAAGCACGTTGCCGGAAAACGTTTTCTCCAGGGGCTCCACCCCAAGGTGGGCCAGCAAGGGATGGGCAAGGACCTTCGCACCGGGGTGCCACAGCACGGCGCCGAATCGACGCGGGTCGCGCAGGCGCACCGCCTGGGTGCCAAACTGCAGGTCGACGTGGTCGTGGACACCCGCCGGCTCGCCGGATTTCACGATGCGCAGGCTGCCCGACATGCCCAGGTGCAGAATCAACCAGCCTCCCGCGACTTCCAGCAGCAGGTACTTGGCGCGACGCCGAACGCTGTGAACAGTCTTGCCTTCAAGAAGGGTCGGGAGGCACCGCGGAACGGGCCAGCGCAACCGTGGGTTGCGCACCACGACACCGGTGACCTTGCGATTGGTGATCGCCGGGGCAATGCCGCGGCGGGTAATTTCAACTTCCGGGAGTTCTGGCATGGGCGCGCCGCCGGGGGAATGTTCTTCGAGGCCTGACTATATCCAATACCACTCCTGAGGTGAGAATTGCGGTCCATCATGAAATAAAGCGCCATGCGGCGCCACAAGATGGGCAGTTTTGCTTGCGGCGCAAGGCCCTGCTCCCTAAACTGTGGGGTCGAAAATTCCCAATAGTCGCACTGGCCCAACCGGATGCAAAAAATTTCCCCATTTCCTCCCCGCATCGCGATCTTCGGCGTCCTGTTTTTCCTGTTGTCAGGCCTGCAAGCCTGCTCTCAGGCGCCGCAAAGGCCGGAGGTGACGGCACAAAATGATGGGTCCCCTCAGCCTGCGGCAGCGAACCAGCAAGCTGCGGCGGCGAACCCTCAAGTGCAGGTTCCGCGTGTCAACGCGCGTCCCCAGGACCCGCCGCCGGAATTGCCGGCGCAGGAGCTGACTGAAACAATCCTGTATGAATTTCTGATTGCCGAGATTGCCGCGCAGCGCGGTGATGTCGGTCTTGCCGCGCAGGCGTATGTTGACCTGGCCAAGCGCACGCGTGATCCGCGCATTGCGCGTCGCGCCATGGAACTGGCCATGTTCTCACGCATGAGCAATGCGGCTGTCGAGGCCGCGCGCATCTGGCATGACGCGGATCCGCGTTCCACGCTGGCGCTGCAGGGGCTGATCGGAATGCTGATCTCCGTCAATCGGTTCGATGAGGCCGAGCCGCACCTGAAGAAAATGCTGTCTGCCCAGGGCGCCAATGTTGGCGACATGTTCTCCCAGGTTGGGCGCACGCTTGCCGGCGCACCCAACAAGGCCGGTGCGCTGCAACTGGCGCGCGCGCTGGCCGCGAATTATCCTGCCAATGCGCAGGCGCGGTTCGCGGTGGCACAGGTCGCGTTGGCAGGCGGGAATGAGGCCGTCGCGCTGGAGGAGATACGTCTCGCGCGCACGCTGCGCAACGATTGGGAGGCAGCCGTCCTGCTCGAAGCGCAGATCCTGCAGCGACGCTCCAACACCGAGGCGCTGCAGGCCATGCGCGGCTTCCTCAAGGCCAATCCGACTTCGCGCGAAGTGCGCCTCGCCTATGCGCGCGCACTGGTTACCGACAAGCGTGTGCCTGAAGCGCGCGCCGAGTTCCAGGGGCTCCTGGCGTCGTACCCCGACAATACGGACGTCATTTATGCGGTTGCGCTGCTGTCCATGCAGTTAAACGATCATGCAATCGCCGAAATCAACCTCAAGCGCCTGCTCCAGCTCGACTATCGGGACAAGGACGTTGTGAGGCTGTACCTCGGCCAGATAGCGGAAGACCAGAAGCGGTTTCCCGATGCATTGAACTGGTACAAGGCAGTGGAGGCGGGCGAACAGTACTTGTTGTCGCGCACCCGTTACGCGCAGGTTCTTGCCAAGCAGGGACAACTCGAGCAAGCGCGCGCCTGGCTGCAGGCGAGCGAAGTGACCGACTCGCAGCAGAGCATTCAGTTGCTTCTGTCCGAAGCGCAATTGCTGCGCGACGCCAACCAGCCGCAAGTCGCGTTCGAGCTGCTCTCCAAGGAACTCGATCGCCTGCCGAACAATCCGGACCTCCTGTATGACCATGCCATGCTGGCGGAAAAGATCGAACGCCTGGATGTCCTTGAGTCCAGCCTGCGCAAGCTGATCGGCATACGTCCTGATCACGCGCATGCCTACAATGCCCTGGGCTATTCGCTGGCCGATCGCAATTTGCGCCTGTCCGAGGCGCGTGAATTGATCGAAAAGGCGCTCAACCTCGCGCCGGAGGATGCTTTCATCATCGACAGCATGGGCTGGGTGCTGTTCCGGCAGGGTCATATTGCCGAGGCGGTGCAGTATTTGCGCCGGGCCTTTGCTGCGCGTCCCGACGCAGAGATCGCGGCACATCTGGCGGAAGTCCTGTGGGTGAGCGGCGAGCGCGCCGAGGCGGAGCGCATCTTCAAGGATGGCCTGGATAAGAATCCCGGCAATGACGTATTGCTGAACATGCTCAAGCGCATCAAGCCCTGAATCGGACGTAGCGTACGTCTTACGCGCGCGCCGATTGCGATTGCCGCCTCCAAATGCAAGTATCAGATGCGAAATCCAGGTTGCTCGTGGCGTGCCTGTGCCTGGTCCAGGTCATCGTCGCGGGCTGCGCCACGCTGCCGGAGATCCTTGGCGGATCGGCAGACATCGAGTTCGAGCTCGAGGGGCGCGCCGCGGTGCGCTATGGCGAGGAAGGCGGGAGCACGCGTATCGCCTGGCGGCACGGCGCATCGAGCGACGATATGCTGATCACCGGCCCCTTGGGGCAGGGCATCGCCCGCATCGTCCGTCGCCGCGGTGATGTGTCACTGACCACGGCCGAAGGCAAGGAATACCGCGCTGCCGACGCGGAGTCCCTTACCGAATCGGTCCTCGGCTGGCGCTTGCCGCTGACCGGCATGCCCGACTGGGTTCGTGGTCGCGCTGCCGCTGATCGGCCGGCCCGGGTCGAGCGCGATGAGCAGGGCAACGCCAGGGACATCCAGCAGGACCAATGGCGCATCGAATACCTGGTATGGAACGGTGCGCTGCCCAGCCGCATGACGCTGTCGCACGACGCGGCGCGTGGCCGTGTGGAACTGCGCATCATCATCGATCAATGGAAGAAGGCGCCGCAATGACGTTAGCGCCGGCAAGGCCGGGCTTGTGGGAGCGCGCTTTTCCGGCGCCGGCCAAGCTCAACCTGTTTCTTCACGTGACTGGGCGTCGAGCCGACGGCTACCACCTGCTGCAGACGCTGTTCCGGCTCATCGACCTGCAGGACACCCTGCGGTTTTCCCGCCGCGCGGATGAGCGGATTTCTCTTGCTGCCGACATTCCGGGGCTGAGCGACGCCAATGATCTTTGCGTGCGCGCCGCACGTGCCCTGCGCGAAGCGACCGGACTTGGAACGGGGCTGGACATTCACCTGGAGAAGCGCATCCCCATGGGGGGAGGTCTGGGTGGCGGCAGTTCGGATGCCGCGACCACCATATTGGCATTGAACCGCTTGTGGGGGCTTGGGCTGGGTCAGCCCGAATTGATGGCCATCGGCCTCGGGCTGGGCGCCGACGTCCCGTTCTTCCTTGGGGGCGGCAATGCATTCGCCGAAGGGGTTGGGGAGAAGTTGATCCCGGTCGAGCTTCCGCCCGCTTGGTATCTCGTTCTGGTGCCACCGGTGGCCGTCCCCACGGCTGCTGTTTTTGGCGACCCGGAATTGACAAGAAATTCAAAAACCATCACAATATCAAGCTTTTCTGAAGGTCTAGGCAGGGTTTCTGAACCCGCAAATCAAACTGGGAAAAAGGTGTGGCTTGCGGCCACGGATGGCCGCAACGACCTGCAAGGCGTTGTCTGCCGCAAATACCCTGAGGTTGCCGGGCACTTGGAATGGTTACGGAAAAATGGTGGGACCGCGGCGGGCAAGTCGCGAATGAGCGGGTCCGGGGCCAGTGTTTTTGCCGAATTCGCGACGGAACACGAAGCGCGCACTGTGGCCGAGCGACTGCCCGGCGACATGCGTGGAATGATTGTGCGGGGACTGGAGCGCCACCCGATCCTCGAAGTGCTGTAGGACAAATGAATTTGGGGAGTCGCCAAGCTGGTTAAGGCACCGGATTTTGATTCCGGCATGCGAAGGTTCGAATCCTTCCTCCCCAGCCCCGATTTTGAGAAAGTGTGGAAGCAGGCCGCGAAGCGAATAGACGCGATACTGCGGTAGTTGCTTAAGAAGGTTGCGTGACCTGGTTGTGTGAAACGCGTTTTCCATTGGTCAATAGCTGAAACCCACCCGATGGCAGACAGCGCGGAGCGATAGATGGCATACGAAAGCCTGATGGTATTTACCGGCAATGCCAACCCGCTGCTCGCGCACGGGGTGGTGCGGCGGCTGAACATTCCGATCGGGCATGCCACGGTCACGAAGTTCTCCGATGGCGAGGTCAATGTCGAGATCCTGGAGAACGTGCGCGGCAAGGACTGCTTCGTCTTGCAGTCCACCTGCCAGCCGACCAATGACAACCTGATGGAAGTGCTGTTGATGGTGGACGCATTGAAGCGCGCTTCTGCCGGGCGGGTGACGGCGGCGATGCCGTATTTCGGCTACGGGCGCCAGGACCGGCGGCCGCGTTCGGCGAGAGTGTCGATCAGTGCCAAGGTGGTTGCGAATATGATGCAGGCGGTGGCCGTAGACCGCATGTTGACGATGGATCTGCATGCCGACCAGATCCAGGGGTTTTTCGATGTGCCGGTGGACAATATTTATTCGGCGCCGGTGTTGCTTGGCGACGTCTGGAAGCATGGGTACGAGGACCTTGTCGTGGTGTCGCCTGACGTGGGCGGTGTGGTGCGGGCAAGGGCGCTGGCCAAGCGACTCGAATCCGACCTCGCCATCATCGACAAGCGGCGGCCCAAGGCCAATGTCTCGGAAGTGATGAACATCATAGGCGATGTCCAGGGACGCACCTGCGTGATCATGGACGACATCGTGGATACCGCGGGCACGCTGACCAAGGCGGCGCAGGCGTTGAAGGAAGAGGGCGCAAAGCGCGTGGTGGCATATTGCACGCACCCGGTTCTGTCGGGCGGGGCGGTGTCACGGATCGATGAATCGTCGATCGACGAGCTGGTGGTGACCGACACCATCCCGTTGTCGAAGGAAGCGCAGGCGTGCAAGAAGATCCGCGTGCTGTCGGTGGCTGGCCTGTTGGCGGAGACCATCCTGCGCATCAGCAATGAGGATTCGGTCAGTTCGCTGTTCATGGAGTAGGGTTTTGCGGGCACCAAGGAGTAATGAGGCAGCGGGTCGCCCTGGCAGGAACGGTGGTCCGGTGCAGAGTTGCAAGGAGCAGTTTTCTTAACGGGCGTGCCTGGTCGCGGGTCGCCCATCATCTGGAGTACATCATGGCATTGGAAGTTCACGCGCAATCGCGCAAATTGCAGGGCACGGGTGCGAGCCGCCGCCTGCGCAATGGCGGAAAAGTCCCCGGCATCGTCTACGGCGGCAAGAAGGAAGCAGTCAATGTCGAGCTCGATCACAACGCGCTGTACCACGCGCTGCGGAACGAAAAGTTCCACGCGTCCATCCTGGAATTGACCCTGGATGGCGCCAAGGAACAGGTCCTGCTGCGTGCGGTCAACATGCACCCCTTCAAGGTGCAGGTGCAGCACATCGATTTCCAGCGTGTGACGCCGGACCAGAAAATTCGCATGCGGGTGCCGCTGCACTTCTCCGGGGCGGACGTATCGCCCGCAGTGAAGATGTCTTCGGCCTTGGTCAGCCACACCATGAACGAGCTGGAGGTTCGCTGCCTGCCTGCGGACCTGCCCGAGTTCATCGAGGTCGATCTGTCCCAGATCACGGTGGGACACTCGATCCATGTGCGCGACCTGAAACTGCCGCAAGGCGTGGAGGCCATCCTGCGGCCGAAGGAAAACCCGTCGGTTGCTTCGGCGCAGATTCCGCGTGCTGCCATCGCCGAGGAGGAGGCCGCCGCCGCAGCGGCTGCGTTGGTGTCAACGGCAGCTGCCGATGTGCCGGCCGTCAAGCAGAAGGCGCCCGAAGCCGGTGGCGACAAAAAGGACGACAAGGGCGGCAAGAAGTAACGTCGCTCCCATGCAGCGCGGTCGCCTTGATTTCAATGCGGCCGCGTTTTTTTTGGCGTGCTGAATCGATATGGCTCATCCACCGATCAGGCTGGTTGCAGGGCTCGGCAACCCCGGGCGGCAACATGAACGCGACCGCCACAACGTGGGGTTCTGGCTGGTGTCGCGCCTGGCCGAGGCCGAGCGCATCCAGCTCGTCAAGGATGCCAAGTACCATGGGCTCGTTGCCAGGTTGCGCAAGGGCGCTGCGGGAGAAATCTGGCTGGTCGAGCCGCAGACCTACATGAACCTGTCCGGCAAATCAGTGGGCGGATTGGCGAAGTTCTACAAGATTGCACCCGAGGAGATCCTCGTGGTGCATGATGAACTGGATTTTTCGCCGGGCGTGGCCAAGCTCAAGCTCGGCGGCGGCGTCGGCGGGCACAACGGGCTCAAGGACATTGCCGCAGTGCTGGGTTCGCAGAACTTCTGGCGCTTGCGCATCGGCATTGGACATCCGGGTGACCGCGATGTGGTCGCGGATTACGTTCTTTCTTCCCCGTCGCCTGCCGATCGCAAGCTCATCGATGAAGCGCTCGACCGGTCGCTCGATTGCCTGCCGCTGGTGCTCGATGGCGAAGCGGGCGCGGCAATGCTCAAGTTGCATACGAAAAGTGGTTAAGAGCTCCTGACGGAAATATCGTTAAGGGCGTCTGAAGTAGGGGAGCGCGAGGGCACGCAGTTACATGGCTGTGCCCTCGCATCGTCAGGAGTTTCAAGAGATGTCAGTCAAGTGCGGAATCGTCGGCCTGCCCAATGTGGGGAAATCCACGCTGTTCAACGCGCTCACCAAGGCGGGCATCGCGGCGGAGAACTACCCGTTCTGCACCATCGAGCCCAATGTCGGCATTGTCGAGGTTCCCGATTCGCGCCTGGACGCGTTGTCGGTGATCGTCAAGCCGCAGAAGGTCGTCCCGGCGGTGGTCGAGTTCGTCGACATCGCAGGGTTGGTGGCCGGCGCCTCCAAGGGCGAGGGCCTGGGCAACAAGTTCCTCGCCAACATCCGCGAGACCGATGCCATCGCCCACGTGGTGCGCTGCTTCGAGGATGCCAATGTCGTGCACGTGGCAGGCAAGATCGATCCGGTCTCGGATATCGAGACGATCAATACCGAACTCGCGCTGGCTGACCTTGCCACGGTCGAGAAGCAGCTCTCCAAGAACGTGAAGCTGGCCAAGACCGGCGGCGACAAGGAGGCGGCACGCCTCGTCGCCGTGCTGGAGAAAATCCAGGCCGCGCTCGACAAGGGGCTGCCGGCGCGCACACTGGATTTTTCCAAGGAGGAACTCTTCATTGTCAGGCCGATGTTTCTCCTCACCATGAAGCCCACCATGTACGTCGCCAATGTCAGCGAGCACGGCTTCGAGAACAACCCGCTGCTGGCCCGCGTCCAGGAATATGCGAAGAAGGAGGGCGCGCCGGTGGTGGCAATCAGCGCCGCCATGGAATCGCAAATCGCCGACTTATCCGATGAGGACAAGCAGATGTTCCTCGACGACATGGGCATGAAGGAGCCGGGTCTCAACCGCGTCATCCGTGCCGGCTACGCCCTGCTCGGCCTGCAGACCTATTTCACCGCGGGGGTGAAGGAAGTACGCGCCTGGACGGTCAAGGTGGGCGCCACCGCGCCTCAGGCAGCCGGTGTCATCCACACCGATTTCGAACACGGCTTCATCCGCGCCGAAGTGACTGCCTACGAGGATTTCATCGCTGGCAAGGGCGAGCAGGGCGCCAAGGAGGCGGGGAAGCTGCGGGTGGAGGGCAAGGAGTACGTCGTGCACGACGGCGACGTGATGCACTTCCGGTTCAATGTTTGATGGCTGCGAAGCAGGCGTTAGTTCTGATAATAATCTGGTAGTTTATATACGAAGGACAGAGGCTTTATATTAATAATGATTACATTGATGGCATGCGATCAAGGCCCGCAGGCAAGGCCGATCATGTTGCCGGAGCCGGATCGATTTCACCCGTCATCGCCCACTGAAGCGTGGCAACTATTGCATGTAATATATTGTTGAGCGCGTTCTTCGGTGCAGTTGGGATGCACCCAGGGATGCCGGAGAACCCAGGACGTTCCTGCAGTACTCTTGGGAAACCGAGGGAAACCGAAGAAAAATGCGGGAAACGGAAAGAATCCGAAGGACATCGAAAAGGAGATTTGGAAAATGTCGCAAACCGAAACTGAATCAGAAAACAGCGAATACGGCAAGATCACCCAGGAAGCCATCGACCGGATGAAGGCGCGTTTCGGGAAGGTGTATCCGATTGAATTGCCTTTCGTGCGTTTCGTGAATGGCGACAGCATCGCGCACGCTGCCCGCGCCATCGGCGATTCCAACCCGCTGTGGGTCGATCGCGAGCATGCCAAGCGCTCGCGCTACGGCACGATGGTTGCACCGCCGGCGCTGCTGTATGGCGCCGCCTGGGGCAGTTGGGACCTGCGCCGCGGACAGGGCCTGCCCGGGGTGCATGGACTGCATTCGCGCGATCGCTGGACCTTCTTCCGGCCGCTCCTGGAAGGTGACGAGGTGCATGCCACCAAGGAGACCGCGGCACTGGATGAACGCACCGGCAAATGGGCCGGCCGCTCGATGCTGCAACTGGTGAAGATCCGCTTCTACAACCAGCGCGATGAGCAGGTTGCCATCTGCGACATGTACATCATCCGAGCCGAGCGCGAGGCCGGCAAGAAGGCCGGCAAGTACGCGCAGATCCCCAAGGCCGTCTACACGGACGAGGAGATCGACCAGATCGACCGCGAGATCGCCGCCGAGGACGTGCGTGGCGACAAGCCGCGCTACTTCGAGGATGTGACCATCGGCGAGGCCATGAAGCCGATCGTGCGCGGCCCGCTCACCGTGTCCGACATGATCTGCTGGCTGATGGGCATCGGCTCGCCGCACATCCGCAGCGGGCAGTACTGGCTCGAATACCGCCAGCGCTCCCCGAAGGTCGCGGTGCGGGATCCCGAAACCCGCATCCCGCAGGCCGTCGAGCGCGTGCACTGGGATCCCTACATGGCCGCCGAAATCGGCATGCCCGGCGCCTACGACTACGGTTCGCAGCGCGGCGGCTGGGCCACCAACTTCCTGACCAATTGGGCCAGTGACGAGGGCTGGGTGGCCGAGTGCGACGTCATGTACCGCGGCATGAACTTCATCGGCGATGTACTGCGCATCAAGGGCGAGGTCACTGGCAAGTGGATCGGCAAGAGCGGCATCGGCTATGTCGAGTGCAAGATCGCCTCGATCAACCAGCGCGGTGAAAACATCATGCCGGGCAACGGCGTGATTGCGCTTCCCCAGAAAGGCAAGCCGCTGCCGGCTTTTCCGCTCGACCATATGGCCGACAAGCCGTAACGGGAGTCAGCGCAAGCCCGCTACGGGCTTGCGTGGCAAGGCGTTCGCGCTGTGACTGAAAGAAGCCCGGTGTCCAATGTGAACACGCGAGGCCGCAATTCAACAAAGGGGGAGTGATGATCGACTACCAGCGAATTTTTCATACCGGGTTTCTCGTGCCCGATCTCAATGTGGCGATGAAGGAGATGGGCGCGTCCTTGGGCGTGACCTGGGTCACGCCCTGGTCCTACGACCCGATGAGCTACTGGACGCCAGCGGGCAAGGCGGAGACGCCGCTGCTCGTGACCTACTCCAAGCAGGGCCCGCAGCATGTGGAACTCATCCAGGGCACCGGCTTCTGGGCTTCCAAGCCCGGCGTGGGCATTCACCACATCGGGGTGTGGACCGACAATCTTGCTGCTGAAGCGAACGCACTGGTCAAGCAGGGCTGGGTTCCCGAGGCATCGCTGCTGTCGCCTGAGGAGGGCTGGGGGCGCTTCTGCTACATCCGCCCGCCATCGGGCGGCCTGCGCCTTGAACTCGTCTCGACCGAGATCAAGGAACTCATGGAAAGCCGCTGGGTCTGAGCGAACTGCGGTTTCGCCCATTGGGTCGGAGGGACATGTGAAGACGGCGCAGACGAACGTCGACTATCGACGGTTATTCCAGGTATGCATGCTGGTGCCGGACATGGACGCAGCCATCCGCAGCATGGGCGGATCGTCCGGGCTCACCTTCGCCGAGCCATGGTCGTATGACAACCTCGTGTACTGGACGCCGCGCGGTGTCATCACGACTTCGCGCATCCGCGTCACCTACTCGCACCAGGGCCCGCAGCATTTCGAGCTGATCCAGCCCGCGCCCGGCGGCTTCTTCGATGTCGAGCGCCAGCGCGGCCTGCACCACGTGGGTATGTGGTCCGATGACGTCGGCGGCGAGACGGCGGCGCTGGTGGCCGATGGCTGGACGGTGGAGGCGGCAGCCGTGTCGCCCGAAGAAGGCTATGGCCGGGTGTCTTTCGTGCGGCCGCCCGATGGTGGCACCTTGCTCGAAATCGTTTCCACGCAGATCATGCCGCTGATGCGCGGCCGGGTCGGCAAGCCCCTCGACGGCAAGACTGCCTGAGCGCAGGCAGTACCGAAGCGCTGGCAGTGTTCCTTGAACGAGCGGGAGCTTCGCCATGAGAACGGTGCACGACTGGCTGGACGAATACGCGGCAAGCCATCGGAACGCCGTGAACCGGCGCTTCCATTACGCCTGCATCCCGCCCATCGTGTTCTCGGTGATTTGCGCGCTCAAGGCCATTCCCGCAGGCAACGACTGGCTCAACCCGTCCAGCGTGGTGATACTGCTGGCCCTCGCCTACTACTTGCGCTTGTCGTGGCAGCTGGCGACCGGGCTGGCCACCGTATTCGCCGGCCTCTACGCCGGGGCGCTGGCCGTGCAAGCCGCGGCGGGTGACCGCTTCATCTGGGTGACGCTGGCGGTCTTCGTGGTCGGCTGGGTGGGCCAGTTCATCGGCCACGCCATCGAAGGCGCGCGCCCGTCCTTCTTCAAGGACCTGCAGTTCCTGCTCATCGGCCCGCTGTGGGAGCTCGCCCATGTCTATCGCGGTCTGGGCATTCCGCTGGCGTCGCGCGAGGCCTGAAGCCTTGGTGTGATGGTGTTAGCGTATGCTAACACGATGATATTAATTCCATCATTCAGGCAAGGAAGCCGGTCACTTTTCTCCAAAGTGACAATATTGTTCTGCCAATACCCGGTCCAGTGCCCGGTGCCTGGAACGCAGCCATCACCTCGCGAAAGCGCTTCGCGGTTTCGCTCCC
>CAXNGL010000015.1:0-20340 GCA_964201515.1 Burkholderiales bacterium | reverse complement strand
GAAAGAGCAGGCTTCATTTTGCGCTATTGCCGCCATTGGCCCGTGGAATGGACCGTACTCTGTAGCCACATAGAATGGGGGGGCATTTTCGGCCGTCTTTTCGACTCATACCCCATGGACTATCCCGGCAATCTTTTTGTGGTCGCTGCACCGAGCGGGGCTGGCAAGTCCAGCCTCGTCAAGGCATTGCTGGAACTGGACTCCCACGTCAAACCCTCTGTGTCACACACCACCCGCCCGCCGCGGGGCCAGGAGATCAACGGCAGGGAGTACTTCTTCGTCTCGCCTGCCGAATTTGATGCGATGGTGAAGGCCGATGGTTTTGTCGAGTGGGCCGAGGTGCACGGGCATCGTTATGGAACCTCGCGCCAGGCGATTGCACAACGCATGCAGGAAGGCTCCGATGTGGTTCTGGAGATCGACTTTCAGGGTGCAGTGTCCATCAAGCAGTTGTTCGCCAATGCTGTGTCGATCTTCATCCTTCCGCCGAGTTGGGAGGAGTTGCGCTCGCGCCTGGAACGTCGCGGGGAGGATGCCGCGGCAACCATCGAGCTGCGCCTGAAGAACGCCGCCCTCGAAGTGGCCCAGGTCGATCGGTTCGACTTCGTTATAATCAACGACTCGTTTGATCGCGCACTGTTTGACCTCAAAGCCATCGTGCACGCGCAGCGACTCAAGCTTGCGGCACAGCGCCGCGCCCGCGCCGGCATCTTCGCTGCGCTGAATATTTCCTAGTCAAATCTTGTTTATCGGAGTTCGCATGGCCCGCATCACTGTTGAAGACTGCCTCGTACAAATCCCCAACCGGTTCCAACTCGTGCTGGCAGCGACCTACCGGGCGCGCATGCTGAGCCAGGGCCACGCACCAAAAATCGAGAGCAAAAACAAGCCTGGCGTAACCGCGCTGCGCGAAATTGCGGCGGGCAAGGTGGGCCTGGAGATGCTGAAAAAAGTCCCGCTCTGAGGCACACTAAATCCACCAGCGATGGCACCCTTGCAGGTGCCATTTTTTTTGGCCGTACGACTTGCAGGCCCGCGCGCTATATTTGAGGGGTGACAGACCCCATCAGCCCGCCAGCCCCCACCAAGCGCAACCGCAAAGCCCCGGCGAGCGTTTCAGTCAGCCCTGCCGCGGCCAATGCGGCAGCGGCCAGCTTCAAGGCACTGACATCCAAGCTTGACTACCTGCCAGCCAGCGACATTCAGAAAGTCAGGCTCGCGTACAAGTTCGCCGACGAGGCCCATCTGGGGCAGATCCGCAACAGTGGCGAGCCCTACATCACCCACCCAATTGCCGTTGCAGCGCAATGCGCAGACTGGAAACTCGACGCACAGGCGCTCATGGCAGCCTTGCTGCACGACGCCCTGGAGGATTGCGGTGTCACCAAGGTCGAGTTGATCGAGCGTTTTGGCTCCCCGGTTGCAGAACTTGTCGATGGCCTCACCAAGCTGGACAAGCTGCATTTCACGACGCGCGAGGAAAACCAGGCCGAGTCGTTCCGCAAGATGCTGCTGGCCATGGCCCGCGATGTGCGGGTGATCCTGATCAAACTTGCCGATCGCTCCCACAACATGCGCACTCTGGCCGATGTGTCAAGAGAAAAGTGGGGCCGCATATCGTCCGAAACGCTGGACATCTACGCCCCCATTGCGCACCGGTTGGGGCTGAACCAGATCTATCGCGAGCTGCAGGAGCTTTCGTTCACCTACCTGCACCCGTGGCGTCACGCGACCCTCAGCAGGGCCGTCGACAAGGCACGCAGCCGGCGACGCGATCTGATCCAGAAGGTCCAGCGCGAGCTTGAGACTGCGTTCGCCGATGCGGGCATGGCGTTGCGCGTTGCCGGGCGCGAAAAGTCTGTCTACTCCATCTACCGCAAGATGGACCAGAAGCACCTGAGTTTTGCGCAGGTCACTGACATCTACGGCTTTCGTCTTATCGTGCCAACGCTGATGGACTGTTACACAGCGCTGGGCGCTCTGCACCAACTCTACAAACCGGTGCCCGGCCGCTTCAAGGACCACATCGCCATCCCGAAACTCAACGGCTACCAGTCCCTGCATACAACGCTGGTGGGCCCGGCTGGCGTGAACATCGAATTCCAGTTGCGCACGGAAGGCATGAACCTGGTCGCCGAGTCGGGCGTGGCGGCCCATTGGTTGTACAAGGCCAAACACCCCGAATCGGGCAACTCTGTCCGGCTTGGCAGCCAGTGGTTGCAATCCCTGCTGGACATCCAGCGCGAAACCGGCGATGCGGCGGAGTTCTGGGACCACGTAAAGGTCGACCTCTACCCCGACGCGGTCTATGTGTTCACGCCCAAGAGCCAGATCCTGTCGCTGCCCCGTGGGGCGACGGTGGTGGACTTCGCCTATGCCATCCACAGCAACGTCGGCGACCGGACGATGGCCGCAAGCATCAATGGCGAACAGGTGCCATTGCGTACCGAACTGAAAAATGGCGACGTCGTGGAGGTGGTGACGGCACCGTTGTCGAGCCCCAATCCGGCCTGGTTGAGTTTTGTACGTACCGGGCGGGCGCGCTCCAAGATCCGGCACCACCTCAAAACACTGGCGCATGCCGAATCCGAGAGCTTCGGCCGCAAGCTGCTAGCCCAGGCCTTGCGCGCAGAAGGCATTGAACGCTTTCCGGACGACGAAATCGCGCACCATACGGTCTGGGAACGGTTGCTGCGCTTCACAGGAAACCGCAGCAGGTCCGAACTCCTGATCGATATTGGCTTGGGCAAACGTATCGCGACGATTGTTGGAAAGCGCCTGGTAACCTTGCTGGCAGAAGAAACCGGCGAAAAGCCAGACCCACTGCTGCTCACGCGCGAGCGTTTCACAGCCCGCGATGCCCTGGGGCAAGGCAGTGTGACGCTGGACGGCAGCGAGAACGCCTCTGTGCTCTACTCGACCTGCTGCCGGCCGATACCCGGAGACCCCATCGTCGGCTACCTCGGGCGCGGCGAAGGCCTGGTGGTCCACATCGCCGCATGTCCGATCGCAAGCAAGCTGCAACACAAGGACAGCGAGCGCTTCATCGCGGTGGATTGGGCAGATGAACCCGTCCGGCCCTTCGAGGCGCAGATCGTCACCTCGGTGGTCAACGGCAAAGGCGTGCTGGCACGTGTCGCCGCAGCCCTGGCGGCGGCTGAGGCCGACATCACCCACATTGACATGGGTCAGGACAGCGCCCAGGATGCAACCGACCTGCGTTTTGTGATCGCCATCCGGGACAAGTCCCACCTGGATGTAGCCCTGCGGAACCTGCGCAGAACACCATCCGTCTCGCGGGCCGACAGAATTTGACCTTACCCCGGCGCCGGCGCGCGCGGGTAGTCAATTCGCAGAACCTCGATCTCGGACACACCCGCTGGCGTCACGAGCGACAAGGCATCACCGGTTCGTGCCTTGAGCAGGGTCCGGGCGATCGGGGAGACCCAGGTCACCTCGCCCTGTGCGCTGTCGGCCTCGTCGATGCCGAGAATGGTTACCACACGCTCAAGGCCGCCCTCATCGACGTAGGCAACCGTGGCCCCGAAAAAAATCTGGTCTGTGCCATGGTGCACCGACGGATCGGTGATCTCTGCGATTTCGAGGCGCTTGGTCAGGAAACGGATGCGCCGATCGATCTCGCGAAGCCGCTTCTTGCCGTAGATGTAGTCACCGTTTTCCGACCGGTCGCCGTTGCTGGCCGCCCAATGGACCACCTCCACGACCTTGGGCCGTTCGTTGTCGATCAGGTCGAGCAGTTCCTTACGAAGCCGCGCGTAGCCCTGGGGCGTGATGTAGTTCTTGCCATTGCCCGGCAACGGTGGCAACGGGATGTCGTCATCATCATCGTCCTGCGCATCGGACTCCCTGGTAAATGCCTTGCTCATGGTGAGATTGAACGTGAAAATTCCATTGTTGCTCCGAATGGCCGCGCGCCGTTGGACAAGTCTCTCCCGACGCTCAAGCCGCGATGCAATGGGCCTCCAGATTCACATTCAGGCCCTCGCGAATCGCATGAAAGATGGCCGCAAGGTTGTCCATGCTGGGATTGCCGGTCGGTGACAACATCCGGTGAAGGCTTTTGCTCGGTTTTTCCGGGCGGCAGGCAAGTTGCTCGAAGCCGATGGTCACATTCACCAAGTTGCGCAGGAGTTCATGCAGCGGCTGGCGGCGCTGGTGCCAAGGCCCAGACTGCATCTGATCCGCTTCCATGGCGTGCTGGCCCCCAACGCCAAGCTGCGCGCGCTGGTGGTGCAGCAAGAGGTGCCGCAAGTGCCCGAGACGCCAGCCCAAGCTGTGGCACCTGCCGAGTGCGAGGCGAACTGTGTGCACCACCGAGCGGTGCGGCTGAGCTGGGCCCAGCTGCTCAAGCGGGTGTTCGACCTTGACCTGCAGCACTGCCCGAACTGCGGTGGCGATCTGAGGAACATCGCGGCGATCCTGGGGCCGCCGGTGATCGAGAAGATCCTTAGCACCTGGGTCTGCAGGCCCGGGCGCCGCCTCGGGCACCAGCCCGTGGCCAGGCGCTGCAAACGGCCTGAGGCTGCCCACCCGTGACAGGTCAAGCGACCCGGCGACCAGGGCCGCTGCGGTCGGCTGCGTCCGAGTGGTTGGGGGGCCTACGGACGCGGCCCGAAGGCAAGCGATAACCCGTAGACGGCGCCAGGGGGAGGCGAATTTTGGCTGGGCCTTCAACGCCCAACAGCTCGCCAGCAGATCTCAGCCTGCATCCAAAGGCGGATTCAAGCATGTCGGGTGCTGCGTCCCGCCCCTGTTTTGCCGTATTCGGGGTGCCGTGGGATAGGAAAAGGGCGTTTGAAAAGCCTATCCTCCGCCATGTAGGAGTCGCAGATCACGCCGGTGTGAAAGCCCCGGTGACGGCGGTCCACCAGGCTGGCGGTGATGGCCTCGGGAATCGAGCCTACGCCCAGTTGCAGGATGGCGCCGTCGCCGATGTAGGGCGCGGCATGCGCGGCGATGCGGTTTTCCAGATCGCCTGCGGGAGCGGACGGCACTTCGATCAACGGCCGGCTCGTGGGGACGATGACGTGGATGTCCCTTGCGGTGAGAAAGGGCTCCGCATAGGTGAACGGCACCTGGTCGTTCTGCTCGGCGATGACGGTGCGCGCATGGCGCAGCGCCTCCATCTGGTAGTCGTTGACCAGGCCCAGGCTGTAGCGGCCATGCTCGTCCGGCGGGCTGACCTGCACCAGCGCGACGTCGATCTTGAGTTCGCCGCTTTCAAACAGGTGCGCCAGGTCCGACAGATGCGAGGGGATGATGTCCAGCGCGCCGGCCTTGCACAGGTGGCGCTGCGTGCCGACGGCGCCCAGGCCTTCGATCACCAGCGCGTCGGCATGTTCGGCCTTCACCGTGCCGGAGAACGACACGTGCATGAACACGCGCGCACCCGAATAGCCCGCGCGCTGCCCGACGAGTTGTTCAAGCAGCGTGACGGGCTCGGCCGTGCTGTGGGCGACCATGACGCGGTCGCCCGGCCGCACGAAGTCGGCAAGGCGCAAATCGGCGGGCAGTACGGTTTTCATGGCGGGCCTTTCTTGCGGCGGGGGTCACTCGGCAGTGATCTTGTTCTCGCGGATCAGCTGGCCCCACACGGCCTGCTCCTGCAGCAGCACCTTGTCCATGGCCTCGGGCGTGGTGGGCGCCGGCTTCATGCCGATGGCCTGCAGGCGCGCCAGCGTCTCGGGCGACTTCAGCGCGTCGTTGAGCACCTTGTTGAGGTTCATGACCGTGGCACGCGGCGTCTTGGCCGGCACCACCAGGGCGAGCCATACATTGGCGCCGACAAGGGCCTCGATGCCGGCCTCGCGCGCGGTCGGCGTGTTGGGAAAGTCTGGCAGGCGCGCGTCGGACGTGACGCCCAGCAGCACCAGCTTGCCGGACTTGACCAGTGGCGCGCCGAGTGAGGGCGTGGAGATCATGAAGTCCACATGACCGCCCATGACGTCGTTTTGCGCCGGCGCCGAGCCCTTGTAATGGATCGCGTTGATCGGCACGTCGCTCAACTTCTTGGTGCGTTCGTACAACAGGTGGTGCGGCGTGCCCGGGCCGGGGGAACCGGCCGTCAGCGGCGTGTTGGTGCGCTTGGCGCGGGCGATCAAGTCGCGCATGTTGTCCACGCCGATGTTGGGCCGCGCGACGATCAGGTAGGGCGTCTCGGCGATCATGCCGATCGAGCTGAAGTCCTTGATCGGGTCGAAGGGCAATTTGGGGTACAGCGGGCCGGTGGTGGTGTGCGCGTTGAAGATGAGCAAGATGGTGTTGCCGTCCGGCGGCGCCTTGGCCACGTACTCGGAAGCCAGGTTGCCGCTGGCACCGGTGCGGTTTTCAACCACGAAGCTATGGCCGAGCGCTGCTGTGAAGCTGGGCGCCAGCAGACGCGCCATGATGTCCGTGGCGCCGCCGGGCTGGTTGCCGACGACGATGCGGCCCTGGGTGGCCGGTGCCTGGCCGAAGGCCAGCCCTGCCGTGGCGGCGAGGGAACAGGCGAGAAGCGTCTTTGCAAATGCGCGCTTGGTAAATGACATGAAGGTCTCCTGGTTGAATGATGCGCGGGGGATAGGCGCGATGGATGGGTGGGGAGCGTTTCAGGCGCCGGGCTCTTTGCGGTGGCCCGGCGCGCCGTCGACGGTGGCGCCGCTGTCCACCATGAAGGCGATCGCCGCTTCGTCGAAGCCGGCCTCGCGCAGGATTTCCACACTGTGCTCGCCGAAGGTCGGCGCGTGGCGGCGGATGGACACGTCGGCGTCGCTCCAGCGCGTGGTCGGGCGCATTTCGCGGATCGTGCCTTCGGTCGGGTGCTGGGTGTCGACGAACAGGCCGACGTCGCGCAGGTGCGGGTCGTCCACCACGTCTTCCAGCGAACTCACCGGCGTGCTGGGCACGTGGCCGCGGTGGCAGATATCAGTCCACTCAGCCGTGGTCTTGGTCGCCATGATGGCGGCCAGCAGTTCGTAGATTTCGGGCCAGTGCTGCTGGCGCGCCTGCAGGTCGACCAAAATGGGGTTGCTCGCCATTTCGTCTTCGCGGCCAACCGCCGCCAGCACGGCCCTGAACTGCTTGTCGGTATAGGGCGTGGCGACGAAGTAGCCGTCCAGCGTCTTGTACGGCCGCCGGCCCGGCGTGAGCAGCCGCCCGTAGCCGGACTCGCCGTGCTGCGGCACGTAAATCATGCCGGCCATGTGGTCGCCCAGCACCATTTGCGTCACGGTCTCGAACATCGGGACCTCGACCGACTGCCCCTTGCCGGTGCGCGTGCGCATGAGCAGCGCCGCCAGCGTGGCATGCGCGGCGGTGATGCCGGTGATGCGGTCGGCCACGTTCCAGGGCACATACGCGGCCTCGGGCCGGCCGGTGCGCAGCGCCAGGCTGGCGATGCCGGTCACGCCCTGGATGATGTCGTCGAAGGCCGGGCGGTTGGCATAGCGCCCGCCCTCGCCGAAGCCGACCAGCGACACGTAGATGATGCGGGGGTTGACCTCGCGGATCGCCTCATAGTGCAGGCCGGCGCGGCGCATGGCGTCGGGCCGCACGTTGTGGATGAACACGTCGCCGGTCTCGCACAGCTTGAGCAGCGCTGCCTTGCCCTCGGGCCTCTTGATGTCCAGCACCAGGCTGCGCTTGTTGCGGCCGGTGCTGAGGTACATCGACCCCATGCCGCGGCTCTTGGAGACGCCGGCGTGGCGCATGATGTCGCCCGAAGGTGATTCGATCTTGATCACGTCGGCGCCGTAGTCGCCGAAGATCTGCGTGGTCACCGGGCCCATGAGCACGGTGGCCATGTCGATGATCTTGTAGCCCGACATGGGCCCGCGTGGCGCATCGTCGTCGTCGGGTGTTTCGTTCAGGTGGATGGACAAATCTTATCTTTCATGTGAACAACAGCTACCCGGGGATGCCCCCGGTCAGGCCAGCGCCGCCTCTTGCTCGGGCGCGGGTAGCTTCAGGTCAAGGCAGTCTTCAATCGCTACGCGCGCTGTCAGCGCCAGCTCTTCATAACGCCCTTCCATGCGGTCGGCTGGCCCGGCGATCAGCACCGCATAGTGGCGCCCCGGCATCGGCAACGCAATGGACAGCCCGACCAGGCCTTGCGAGAATTCCGAATGGCCGACGAACCAGCCGCGCTTGACCGAACGGCGGATTTCTTTTTCCACCGCGTCGGCGCTCATCAGCGTGTTGGCCGTGTGCTGCACGAACACGGCCTTGCGCAGGAAGGCGGCGCGCTCCTCGGCCGGGCGCTGCGACAGCAAGGCGCGGCCGGTGGCGGCTGCCAGCAGCGGCACCACCTTGCCCACCTTGGCCGTGTAGCGCACCGCGTGACGCGACTCGACCACGTCGGCGAACAGCACATTGGCGCCGCTGGCCACGCACAACGACACCGTCTCACCCGAGACGCGCGAGCACTCTTCCAGCATCTGGTGCAACTCTGAAGACGTCGGCTCGGCCAGGCGAATGTCCTCGGCCAGCACCGACCAGCGCGCAGACGGGTAGTAGCCGGCCTTGGGCCGCGGCTCGTACAGGTAGCCACGGGCCGCCAGCATGGTCAAAAGATTGAACGCGCTGGAGCGCGGCCAGCCGAAATGCTCGGCCACCTGCGCCAGCGTCGCCGGGCGCTTGTGGCGCGCGAAGAACTCCAGCAGTTCCAGCACCTGCGCTGCCTGCTTGCTCATGGACGCTCCGGCAAGTTATTCATTATTTGTTCACGTGCATGAATAATTTACCCATACCCACAAATAGTACACGCATCCGTTCAGAACACAACACTCAGGACCGACATGAATTTCCAGATCACCGACGACCAGGAGTCCATCAAGGCCTCCATCGAGAAGATCTGCACCCGATTCGACGCCCGCTACTGGCTGGAGAAAGACAAGCACGGCGGCTTTCCGAACGACTTCGTCGCCGCCCTGGCCGCCGACGGCTGGCTGGGCATCTGCATTCCGCCGGAGTACGGCGGCTCGGGCCTGGGCATTACCGACGCCGCGATCATGATGCGCGCCGCCTCCGAAGGCGGCGGCGGCATGTCGGCCGCCTCGTCCGTGCACATCAACGTGTTCGGCCTGCACCCCGTGGTGGTGTTCGGCACGCCCGAGCAGAAGGAGCGCTACCTGCCGCCGATCGCGCGCGGCGAGGTCCAGGCCTGCTTCGCGGTCACCGAACCCAACACCGGCCTGAACACCACGCAGCCGCGCACGCGCGCCGTGCGCTCGGGCGACAAGTACGTGGTCAACGGCAGCAAGGTCTGGATTTCCACCGCGCAGGTTGCGCACAAGTGCCTGCTGCTGGCGCGCACCACGCCGCTGGAAGAGGTGAAGAACCCGACGCACGGCATGAACCCCGAGCGCGTACCGATCGCGGCCGAAGCCGTGGGCCTGGGACACCTGGCGCTGTCGCATGCCGTGCGCTATGCCAAGGACCGCGTCGTCTTCAACCGGCCGATCGGCCAGAACCAGGGGATCCAGCACCCGCTGGCGCAAAACTGGATGGAACTGGAAGCCGCCTGGCTCATGACGCTGCAGGCCGGCTGGCAGTACGACAACGGCAAGAACTGCGCCGCCGCGGCCAACAGCGCCAAGTACCTGGCGGCCGAAGCCGGCTACAACGCTTGCCAGCGCGCCGTCATGACGCACGGCGGCTTTGGCTACGCCAAGGAATACCACGTGGAGCGCTTCATGCGCGAGGGCATGCTGCCGCGCATCGCGCCGATCACGCCCGAGCTGATCATGTGCTTCATCGCCGAGAAGGTGCTGGGCCTGCCGCGGTCATATTGATTTTTTAGAACAAATTGTTGACCGTGTTCCTGATATGGAACACAATCAAACCATCCGAGTCTCCCAGACAAACTGAAATACCAGGCGATGGCATGAACACACTGAAGCATCGGCGCCTGGAGCAACCGGTCGATTTGGCGGAACTGAGTACCGCCGCCGAAGATGCCGGTGCAACCGAGGGGAGCAGCGGGCCGCGCTCGCCGATACGCACCCTGCGCATCCTGGAAATCATCGCGGAATCGCCGGACGGCGTTTCGTTGGCGCAACTCAGCCAGCGTCTTGACATACCGAAGACCAGCCTCTTCAACATGTTGCGGCCATTGG
Source organism: Burkholderiales bacterium (assembly GCA_964201515.1). Taxonomy (GTDB): domain Bacteria; phylum Pseudomonadota; class Gammaproteobacteria; order Burkholderiales; family SG8-39; genus CAIYPG01. Next base: position 10,225 of record CAXNGL010000015.1, on the reverse strand, counting down.
CAGCACAGGGTTACCTGCTGCAACTTGCCTCGCGTTATCTTCTCGGCCCTGCAACGCTCAGGCTGTCGATCCGCACCAGCCGCAATTCGTCGTTCCTGCGCGCGATACGACCCACGCTGGAACTCTATGCAGCGCGGCTTGGTGAAACGGTGGGGTTCATCATGCTGGATGAAAGCAATGCACATACTGAATACATGGACGTGGTAGAGGGCAATCGCCCGATCCGCCATGTAGTGAGGGCAGGCGAGGTGCGGCCTCTCTACTGCACCGCGGCCGGTCTTGCGATTCTTGCCTGGCAGCCGAGGCAGCAGGTGCAACGCTACCTGGAATCGGTGGAGCTGAAGAGAGTCACGGCGGCAACGGTGGTCGACAAGGCAGCCATCCTCAAGCGCCTGGAATCGATTCGTCGCGATGGCGTTTGCGTGACGGTGGGCGAGTACAGCGACGAGGTGTGCGGTATCGCAGCACCCGTATTCTGCCGGCCCGGCGTGGCGTTCGGCGCCATTTCCGCGGGGGCGCCGATCTCACGCGCGTTTGCCGCCAAGGAGGCTTACGTGCGGCTCGTGAAACAGGGGGCACAAGGTATTTCGGAGGAATTGGTCGGCGGCACTCCTCACCCTCCTCCACTCAACTGAGGCGCGCCGCCGTGTGCTCCGAAACCACACCATCGACATCGACGCGAACGAGCCGGCACCCTGCGTCGGCATCCAACGCGCCCAACCACCATACATGCAGTCCTGCCATCCGGCGAATGGCTGCGAAATAAAAGATGGCCCTCCCCGCCATCGCAAGCCCGAAACCAACCCCCAAGACGAGGACGACACCATGAAGCATGTATTTTCTCTGCGCCGGCGCCTGTTCTGCGCCGGCATAGCAGCGCCGATGCTCTCAGCGCTGCCCTTGAGCTCGCGTGCCCAGAGCGCCAACCGACCGCTGACGGTCGTGGTGCCTTATCCGCCCGGGGGAGGCGGCGACATCAACGGCCGCATTTACGCGGAGCGTCTGGGCAACCAGCTAGGCGAGAAAGTGGTTGTGGAAAACCGGGCCGGGGCAAACGGCACCCTCGGTGCGGCCTACGTGATGTCGTCGCCTCCAGACGGCCGCACGCTACTTTTCACCTATGGCAACCTGCTCATCAACCAGCAGTTTCTGATGGCGGATCCGAAGGTCAACCCTTTGACGGACCTGGTTCCCATAACACGCGTCGGAGTCCAGACTTCCCTGATCATCGTCAACGCAGACGCACCCATGAACGACCTGCGCGAGTTCATCGCCCTGGCGCGCAAGAATCCGGGCAAATATACCTACGCCTACTATGGCGACCTCGGCATAGCGGCGCTCGCCGCGGAGGCGGGGCTGCAGATGGTCCGCGTCCCGTACAAGGGCGGGGTGCCCGGCATGCTCGACGTTGCGGGCGGCCGGGTCGACATCATCTGGTCGTCGATAGCCCAGTCTTCCCCCTTGATCAAGGCCGGCAAGCTCAAGGTGCTGGCCAGTTCGGGCGACAAGCGGACTGCCGAGTGGCCGAACGCTCCGACGATCATCGAGGTGCTGCCTAAATACCGGGCGCTCGACTACACCGTGGTGCTGGCTCCCAAGGGCACGCCCAAGGCCATCGCGGAAAAGCTGTACGAGCAATCGGCCGCGGCATTGTCCACGCCGGAGGTGAGACAAAAACTCGAGGGGCTCGGCTCGGTGCTGAGTCTGCTGAAGCCGGACGAGCTGCTTGCCTTCATGCATGCTGACTACGCGGCGCTCGCCGTAAGCGCCAAGGCCGCGGGGATCGTTCCAGAATGACGCCGCCCACCATGCAAAAGGCGTCCACGCCACTTCGGATTGGCGGAGCAAGCGCATTCTGGGGAGACAGCAACGACGGGGTGCGGCAGCTGGTCGAGAAGGGTGAATGCGATTTCTTGGTGTTCGACTACCTGGCGGAACTCACCCTGTCCATCATGGCGGGTGCCCGCGCGCGCAAGCCGGAGCTCGGGTATGCCACTGACTTCGTGCTTGCCGTCGCTCCTTTGCTCAAGGCGCTGAAGGCTGGCGGCACCAAGGTCTTGAGCAACGCGGGCGGGATCAATCCCCACGCTTGCGCCTCGGCCCTGCGCGACGCGGCCCGGGCGGCAGGAGTAGAGCTACGGATCGCCGTGGTGGAGGGCGACGACCTGTTGCCCCGGGAGGGCGAGATACGCGCCGCCGGTGTGCGCGAAATGTGGACGGGAGCCCCCCTACCATCCTCCCTGACGACCATGAATGCCTATCTCGGTGCCGCTCCGATTGTGGCCGCACTCGATCGGCAGGCCGACGTGGTTATCACTGGCCGCTGCGCCGACAGCGCACTGGCACTGGCGGCGCTCATACACCACTTCGGTTGGGACCAGCGAGACTACGACAAGCTCGCCGCCGGCAGTTTGGTAGGCCACATTCTCGAGTGCACGACCCAGACCACTGGCGGGCTATACACCGACTGGTGGCGGGTGCGGGGGTGGGACGACATGGGCTACCCTATAGCCGAGTGCGCGGCCGACGGCAGCTTCGTGCTTACCAAGCCGCCGGGCACCGGCGGTTTGATCGAGCCGCTGGTCGCCGCCGAGCAGATGCTTTATGAGGTGTCGGATCCGGCTAACTACCTGCTGCCGGACGTCACATGCGACTTCACCGGGGTGACGATCGTGCCCGCAGGCCAGGACCGGGTCCGGTTTTCCGGGGCGCGCGGCCATGCACCCACACCCACCTACAAGGTCAGCGCCACATGGGCGGATGGCCACCGGCTGACCACGACCATTACCTTCGTTGGTTCGAATGCGGTCGAAAAAGGCCGCCGGGCCGTCGAAGCTGTGGTCTCCCGATCGCAGCGGCTCATGCGCAAGGCTGGTTTCCCCGACTTTGCCGAAGTCTGCATCGAAGTGCTGGGCAGCGAACTGCCCTCCTATGGCAGCAGTGCCCGCCCCGACGCACGGGAGGTCGTCGTGCGGCTCGCAGTGCGGCATGCCGACGCCAAGGCGCTGAATATCCTGGGCAAGGAGATCTCGCCCATCGGCACAGCGGGAGCACCTGGGACGACGGGCTTCAGCGGGCGGCCCAAGGCTAGCCCGGTCTACCGGATATTTTCGTTTCTCTGGCCCAAGCACGGGTTGGCACCTGCGGTTGACCTGGACGGGGAGCGGATTTCGCTTGCGCCGCCTCCCAATGTAGGGGAGTGGCTTGCGTCGCGCGGGACAACCTATTCCCCGCCATTGCTTCCGCAGGGGGAACGGGTCGAACTGCCGTTGTCAGCCATAGCGGTGGCCCGCAGCGGTGACAAGGGCGATGTGGCCCATGTCGCCATCATCGCGCGCAAGCCGGCGTTCGCCGCCCTGATCGGCGAGCAGATCACGGAAGCGGCAGTGACCGCGTGGTTCATCCATCTGGCGCGCGGCTCGGTCAAGCGTTACGACGTACCGGGCATGCATGCCTACAACTTCGTTCTCCAGGAGGCACTGGGCGGCGGCGGCGCTGCGTCCCTGCGCAATGACCCGCTGGGCAAGACCTTTGGCATGGTGCTGCTCTCGCACCCCGTCCGGGTGCCGAAAGCCTGGCTTGCGGAAACCGATCAAGGGTTCGACGGACACATGGCCGAATGAGCAATGCCCGCGCGGCTGCGATACGTGAATAGGCGAAAGACCAAAATCAAAGGAATAGGAAATGATCGAATCCCGGAACGAACTACGCATTGAACGCCAGGAAAACATACTGCGGCTCACGATCGACCGGCCGCACCGCCGCAACGCGCTCACCGACGCCCTGATGCTGACAATGGCCGAGGCAGTCGGCCAGGCCGCTGTGGACGAAACCCTGCGCGCCATCGTCATCACGGGCGCGGGAGACAAGGCCTTTTGCGCCGGTGCCGATCTGACTCCCGGCGACACGCCCTTCAAACCCAAAGTGGCGCAGCTGCAGACCCCGATGGGCCGGCTGGCACGCGCGGTGCATGCTTGCAACGTGCCCATCGTTGGACGCATCAACGGTGTGTGCATGGCTGGCGGCATGGGCATTTTCGGTATGTGCGACATTGCCATCGCGACTGATGACGCACGCTTCGGCTTGCCCGAAGTGAAGATTGGCCTGTACCCCATGCAGATCCTGACGGTGCTGCGCGATCTCATTCCGACGCGCTTTCTCAACGAAATGTGCATGACCGGCAAGCCGATCGACGCGCGCACCGCGTTCTCGATCGGGCTGCTGAACAAGGTGGTGCCCGCCGCGGAACTGGACACCGCCGTGGACGCCTTGCTGGCCGACCTGCTGGCGGCGTCGCCCATTGCCGTACGCCGCGGCAAGTACGCCATGCGGGCGGTTGAATCGATGAACTTCCACGAGATGATGTCTTTCACGGAAACGGCTGTCGTACCGATGATCCAGACCGAGGACGCGCATGAAGGGCTCGCGGCGTTCAACGAGCGCCGGCCGCCATTGTGGAGTGGCCGCTGATCGACGCGCGAACACGCATGACGACCGACAGCCGGCCCGTCGACGACGAGGAAAAGGCCACTACCGGCCCCCTGGCCGGTGTTCGTGTCATCGACCTCACCAGCGTGCTGATGGGCCCCTCGGCCACGCAGGCGCTGGCCGACCTGGGCGCCGATGTGATCAAGGTGGAAACGCCCGAGGGAGATGCCACGCGCAGAATCGGACCCGCCAGCGCCGAACAGATGGGCCCGATCTTCCTGGGAACCAACCGCAACAAGCGCAGCATTGTGCTGGACCTCAAGCAGCCTGAAGGACGCGCGGCTTTCCTGCGTCTGGCCAAAACCGCGGACGTGGTTGCCTACAACGTGCGTCCCAAGGCGATGGAACGGCTGAAGCTCACGTATGAGGACGTGGCCGCCGTCAACCCGAGAATCATCTATGTCGGCATGCTGGGTTTCTCGCAGCGTGGACGCAATGCGCCCTTGCCCGCGTTCGACGACCTGATTCAGGCCTCCATGGGCCTGCCGGCCATGTTGGCCATCAGCGGCAACTGCGAACCACGCTTTGTGCCGCTCAATATCGCGGACCGTTCCGTCGGGTTGTACGCGTTCGGCGTTATTGCCTCGGCGCTCTATGCGCGCGAGAAAACCGGAACGGGCCAGCGCGTCGACGTGCCGATGTTCGAGACCATGGTGCCATATATCCTGGGCGACCACCTGTATGGCCAGAAATACGTCCCGGCCAAGGGAGAGTACGGCTATCCGCGTCTGCTGGCGCAATCCCGTCAACCTTATCCCACAAAAGACGGCTACATTGGGTGCACGATGTACACGGATGAACACTGGCGCAGATTCCTGGTCCTGTCGGGCCAAGGGGAATTGGCGGACACCGATTCACGCTTTGCAAACCTCACCAACCGCACCGCAAGCATCGATGCGTTGTACGCACTGGTGGGCCGCGCGTTGCGCGAGAAGACCACCGCCGAATGGACCGCGTTGCTGACCGCTGCGGATATTCCGGTATCACCGGTGCATACCTTCGACACCTTGTTGTCTGATGCGCATCTCAACGACATCGGCTTCTTCCGCGAGGAAGAAGTTTCCTCCATAGGCACCATCCGCGAGACAGCCGTGCCGAGCGAATGGCATGGCACGCCCCCGAGGTCCTACCGGCCGCCACCGACCCTGGGTGAACACAGCGCCGAGGTGCTGCGCGAGGTGGGCTACAACGAAGCCGAGATCGACAAGCTCATACATCGAAGCGCCGCGCGCATGTCCGCCGCCGCACCGAAGAAATAAAGGAACCACGAATCATGTCCAAACCAACCATCACCCCCGAACTGGCGCAAATCCGCGACGCCATAGTGCCGCTGTGCGAAAAATTTGGCGACGACTACTGGCTTAAACTGGACCGTACGCACCAGTTTCCCCACGAGTTCCGCGAAGCTATCGCCGCAGCCGGCTGGCTCGGCATCACGCTGCCCGAGCAATACGGCGGCGCTGGATTGGGTGTGACCGAGGCCGCCTACATGATGCAGTTGATCGCGAGTTCGCCCGGCACCATGGCTGCATGCTCCAGCATCCATATCAACATCTTCGGCCCTCATGCCATGGCCAAGCACGGCACCGAGGAACAGAAGCAGCGTATGTTGCCGCCCCTGATTCGTGGTGAGCACATCGCAGCCTTCGGCGTGACCGAGCCCGACGCGGGTCTTAACACCACCCAGCTGACCACGCGCGCAACGCGTTCGGGCGACGGTTATGTGATCAACGGCCAGAAGGTATGGACCACCACCGCCCAGGAAGCCAACAAGATCATGCTGCTGGTGCGCACCGCGCCTTATGACGCCAACCGGCCTACCGACGGAATTACCCTGTTCTACACCGACCTGGATCGCAAACACATCGACGTCCATGAGATAGAAAAGATGGGGCGCGCCGCGGTGGACTCCAACGCTATATTCATCACCAACTTACCGGTTCCGGTGGAGGATCGCATCGGTGCCGAAGGGCAGGGTTTTCGCATCATCCTGGACAGCTTGAATCCCGAGCGCATCCTGGTGGGTGCCGAGGCAATTGGCATTGGCAGACGAGCGTTGGCCAAGGCCACCGAGTACGCTAAGAACCGCATAGTGTTCGGCCGCCCCATCGGTCAGAACCAGGCGATCCAGCATCCCTTGGCCGAAAGCTGGGCGGAACTGGAAGCCGCCAACCTGATGGCCTTTCACGCGGCGGAGCTGTACGATGCCGGGTTGCCCTGCGGGCCCGAGGCGAATGCCGCAAAGTACCTCGGCGCCGACGCGGGTTTTTTGGCCTGCGACCGGGCTGTCCGTACGCATGGTGGTTTCGGCTATGCGAAGGAATACCACGTCGAGCGGTACTTTCGCGAATCCATGCTGCCGCGCATTGGGCCGGTGACGCGGGAACTTGTGCTGTGCTATATCGCCGAACGTGTCCTGGGTTTGCCGAAATCGTATTGAGGTGCATGTAACGCACTTCTAGACTGAAGTTCCTCCGACTTTATAGCCACTAAATCCCCGCTTTCATGCCGTTGTAGCTGGAGAGGGCCGCCTGATGCGGCCTTTTTTTGGCGCAAATGTGTAGTCACTAAAAATACTTGTCATTCTGAAAATATTGGTCTATTATCATCCTATGGCTTCAAGAACCGGAACCGCTCACGTCGTCACCACCACCCGCAAGTACAAAGATAAGGTGTACCGCACCCATCTGCTGCGGCGCAGCTACCGCGAAGACGGCAAGGTCAAAAACGAGACGCTTGGCAACCTGTCCCACCTGCCCGACTCCGTGATCGATCTGATTCGCCGCTCCTTGCAGGGCGAGACGTTTGTGCCCGCGGGGGAGGCGTTTGAGATTGCCTCATCGCGCGCCCACGGGCATGTGCAAGGCGTCAGTCTGGCCATGCAGCGGCTTGGCTTTGCATCGCTGTTGGCGGCCAAGCCGTGTCGCGAGCGTGAACTGGTGCTGGCCATGGTGGCGTCTCGCATCGTCTCGCCCGCCACGAAGCTGGCCACCACGCGGCTGTGGCACACCAGCACGCTGGCCGAGGAATTTGGCGTGAGCGATGCCAGCGAAGACGATCTGTACGCCGCCATGGACTGGCTGCTCGCAGCGCAGGACAGGATCCAAAAGAAGTTGGCCGCACGCCACCTCAAAGACGACGGCCTGGTGCTCTACGACCTGTCTTCGAGCTACTTCGAGGGATCGCACTGTCCGTTGGCCAAATTGGGGTACAGCCGGGACGGCAAGCGCGGCACCTCGCAGGTCAACTACGGGCTACTCACTGATGACCGGGGTTGCCCGGTGGCGCTCTCCGTGTACGAGGGCAATACCGCGGACAGCAAGACGTTTTTGCCTCAGGTAAAGCGCATGCGTGAGGAGTTTGGCATCCAGCGCATGGTGATGGTGGGGGACCGGGGCATGATCTCGCAAAAGGCCATCGACGAGATGAGCGAGGATGCCGATGTGGCCTGGATCACAGCGCTCAGGAGCAGTGCGATTCGCGCCCTGGTGGAGCAAAAGCATTTGCAGTTGGGTTTGTTTGATGAGCACAACTTGCTGGAGCTGAGTTCGCCCGACTTTCCCGGCGAGCGGCTGGTGGCGTGCCGCAATCCGGAGTTGGCCAAACTGCGCGTGCACACCCGAGACGATCTGCTCCTGGCCACCGAGCAAAGCCTGCAAAAAATCAAGGCACGCGTTGAGGCGGCCAAGCTCGTGGGCAAGGACAAGATCGGTGTTTCCGTAGGCAAGTGCGTGAACCGCTACAAGGTGGCCAAGCACTTCGAGTTGGTGATCACCGAGGACACGTTCACCTTCACGCGCATTGCGCAGTCCATCGCCGCTGAGGCGGCGCTGGACGGGCTGTACGTCATCCGCACTTCCGTCAAGGCCCAGCGCATGGATGCACCCACCTGTGTGCGGACCTACAAATCATTGGCCCAGGTTGAGCGGGCGTTTCGTTCGCTCAAGACAACCGATTTGAAAGTGCGACCGATTCATCACCATCTGGAGGGCCGGGTGCGCGCGCACATCTTTCTGTGCATGCTGGCCTACTATGTCGAGTGGCATATGCGGGAGGCTTGGCGCGAGTTGATGTTTGCCGATTGCGACCAGCAAGCCAAGCTCACGCGCGACCCAGTAGCCCCCGCCAAACGCTCCCAGGCAGCGATGAAAAAGGTGACGAGCCTCCTGCTCGAAGATGGCACTGTGGCACACAGTTTCCACTCGCTGATGCAGGACCTCTCAAGCATCACGCGCAATACCTGTCGCACAAACAATGGCACCAAAGACGCGCCCACATTCCAGATCACCACCACTCCAACAGCCAAGCAAAAGCGCGCCATCCAACTGATCGATCAAATCAAACCGTAGACAGAACGCGGAACTTCATTTGCGGCTGTTTGAGAGGAGAAACTCGGCTTTTGGGGGAAGAACTTCAGTTTGAAAGTGGGGTGTCTAACGCGAGGCGAAAGTACATCGGCCATTCAAGGCGTAGTCGGGCGAGCGCCGCTTTTACCTCAGGGGCATGGATTTGCCCGGTTCTTTCTTTCAGTCCAAACGCCGAGCACATTTCAACCCAGGTGATTTGGCTCACGATACAGCGGCTTGCGGATGTAACCTGTTTGCGCGTCCAATCGCTGTGCTGTTGTTGCGCATAGAGCTTCATGAGTGCCGAAGTGTCGCAAAACAAGATCACTTGGGGCCTCGCAGTTCAATCACCAAGTCGCTCATGGTTTGGCCGTCTGGGCCTGGGGCAAACACGATGGCTTTGCCTATTTTGAATGGCTTGGACGCAGGCTCGGCGATCAGGCCGGATGCAAGCAGGCGCTGCATGGCATCTTCGTCAGATGGAGGGCTTGCTTGTGCCGTGGGCTCAGTGGGAAGAACCAGCTCGGCGACGACCCGGCGATGTGATGGGAACTGCCAAATGCTGTGGCGCCCGCTATGATGCGACTTCATACGGAGATTCACCATGCCTGACATCGTCGCCGAGCTTGCAGATCGCGGTCGTTCGCTGGCCCCGGAAGATCGCTCGCGCCTGGTAGAGCTGCTGCTCGAGTCGCTTCACGAGTCGCCTCTCTCAGACATCGAGGCCGCCTGGGATGCCGAGATTGTCCGGCGCGTCGATGCGTATAGGAATGGCGAGGTCGAGACCTACGCTGCGGAGGACGTGTTTGCCGAAGCCCGCCGTATTGCGCCTTGAAGCAAGCTCGCTTCACGAAGCACGCCCGATCTGAACTTCTTGGGCAAACTGCTTACTATGAGGCCATCGAAAAGGGCCTTGGCGCACGATTTCGATCAGAGGTCGAGGCCACAGCCCAACGGGCTGCGGCCTTTCCGCAACATGGCAAGCCATCTTCTGGCGGCACGCGCCGAAGGCTCGTGTCGGCTTTCCCCTTCTCGGTCGTCTACACGGAAGAGGCGTACGGCGTACTCATCCACGCAATTGCTGACAGTCGCCGCCTTCCAGACTACTGGCTGGGCCGTCTGCATTGACAGGCGCTGCAAGCGGCCTGACGATTCCGATTCATCACCGATCAGGTGGCCCGCAGAGCAGGGCTACGGGGATCGGCCGTGCGCGAGGGTTGTCGGGGCCGATGAATGTGGCCCTGAAGGTGCCCAACGCACAGACCCGCGCAGCGATGGAAGAAGCCCGCGCAATGACCAAGGCGCGCGCAGCCCGTTTCGATTCTGCTGAAGCCCTGATGTCACCATGACAACGCTGTTCGCCGAAGAAGCCAAGCGCGGGCGCTCATGGC
>CAXNGL010000014.1:0-21024 GCA_964201515.1 Burkholderiales bacterium | reverse complement strand
CACGCGTGAGAACTCCAGGACCAGCAAGCGGCCTCCCGGTTTAAGCACGCGTTGTATTTCCGCCAGTGCGCGCTCCTTGTGCGTCATGTTGCGAAGCCCGAAGGCGACGCTGACGCAGTTGAAATGCTCGGACGGAAAAGGGAGCGCCTCGGCATCGCACTGCGCAAGGGGCAACAGCAATCCCTGGTCCAGCAGACGGTCGCGGCCGATGTCCAGCATGTCGCGATTGATGTCCGTTGCCCAGACCTGTCCATCAGCGCCGACCCGCTTGGCAAACTGACTGGCCAGATCGCCCGAGCCGGAAGCCACATCCAGGACGCGCTGTCCCGGGCCGACACCGCTTGCCGCAAGGGCAAATTGCTTCCATGCGCGGTGCAGGCCAAGCGACATGAAATCGTTCATGACGTCATACTTGCCTGCAACTGAGCTGAAAACGCCGGCAACGCGCTCCGCTTTTTCCTCCTCTGGCACGGCGCGATAACCGAAATGCGTGTCTGTGCTCATGGGAGTGAGGTTAGCATGGCGCAGATCAGGAGGCTGTTGGTTGAGGCTCTCGCGAGGCGCTGGCGGAGGCCAGTTTTTCAAGATACTTCTGCCATAGTCGCGCTTGCTCGCGCCCCAGGGAATAGAGGTACTCCCAGGAATAAATTCCCGAGGCATGGCCGTCCGAAAAGCGCGGCTGTACGCCATAGGTTCCCACAGGCTCCAGTTCGAGAATATGGACATCTTTCTTCCCCACCTGGAGCACCTCCTGGCCGGGGCCGTGGCCGCGCACTTCCGCAGAAGGGGAATGGATTCGCAGAAACTCGTAGCTGAGCTCAAATCGGTTGCCATCGGCGAACGCGATCTCCATTTTTCGGGATTTCTGGTGCAGCTTGATTTCCGTCGGTGCGTGTGATTGCGGGGAATTGCTGGACATTGGCTTATGGCTCCGAATCGGGATCTGCATGTTAGCGGATTGCCCGGCGTAACAAAACTGTCATGCAATGTGCGTAAGATCGTAAGATTCACACACATTGCAAGCAGATCGCTCATGCCAGCCAACATACTTGTCGTCGAGGATGAGCCTGCTATTCAGGAGTTGATCGCGATCAACCTGGAGCATGCCGGGCATAATGTGCTGCGGGCATACGACGCGGAACAAGCCGCTCATATGATCCGTGAGGTGCTGCCGGATGTTGTCCTGCTCGACTGGATGTTGCCAGGCCAATCGGGGTTGGCCTTCGCGAGGCGACTGCGGAATGATGAACGGACGCGCGCGATTCCCATCATCATGCTGACCGCGCGTGGCGCGGAAACCGACAAGATTGCCGGCCTGGAGTCAGGCGCAGATGACTATGTCACCAAGCCATTTTCGCCCCGCGAACTGGTGGCGCGAATCAAGGCTGTTTTGCGGCGTCGCTCGCCGCAACTGACCGAAGAGCCGGTGGAGGTGGGTGGTTTGCGGCTTGATCCCATTACGCACCGTGTCAGTGCGGATAATTCCGGGCTGGATCTTGGCCCAACCGAATTTCGGCTATTGCACTTTCTGATGACCCATCCAGAGCGGGTTCATTCGAGGGCCCAGTTGCTGGACAAGGTATGGGGTGACCACGTTTTCGTCGAAGAGCGGACTGTGGACGTCCATATCCGACGCCTTCGCAAATCGTTGGAACCCACGGGTTGTGAACGTCATATCCAAACCGTCCGCGGGAGCGGATATCGTTTCGCCGCGATACCCTGACGCTGGCATTCCTGCCGGCGGCCGTTCGCCCGACGCGTACTAGAATAGATCACCCTCCGGCAACGGCAACTGCGCGCTACTGACAGGGTCAAACGTGGATCGCGACGCGTACAATCTTTGGATCGGCACAGCAATGACGGTGCTCGGCGTTCTCGCCGTTTCGGTGTCCCTATGGCTCTTATTGGAACCCCGCTGGGGTGCAGCCGCCGGGCTGGCGTTCTCGTTGCTGCTGCTGTGGCGAAATACTGCCAGTGCCACCGCACTCCAGAAATGGCTGCGAAATCCTGCGCAACCCGTCCCGAATGGCTCCGGCCTCTGGGAAGCTGTGTTCGCGGACCTGCATCGACGGGTCAAGACGCAGAGACTGGAACAGGCGCAACTGATCTCGGAGCTGACTCGTTTCCGCTCGGTGGGCACTGCATTGCCTGACGCAGTCGTGATCCTGGATGCCGAAAACCATATTGAATGGTGCAACCCGATGGCCGAGCGGTTTCTTGGCATTGATGCAGGCAAGGATGCGGGGCAGCCGATCATCAATCTCGTGCGAGCACCGGACTTCGCAGCCTACTTGCAGCAAGGCGCCTATGGCGTGCCGCTGGAACTGAAAGTTTCCCGAAGTGAAGAATTGATCCTCAGCCTTCGTGTCGTTCCCTATGGCCAGGACCAGAAGATGCTGTTGTGTCGCGACGTTACGCAGGCCTCGCGACTGGAAAACATGCGTCGTGATTTTGTGGCCAACGTGTCGCACGAACTGAAGACGCCCTTGACGGTGGTCAACGGTTTTCTCGAGACCCTGGTCGATGCCAAGATAAAGTTTGCCGAAACCCGATCGCGGGAAGTATTCAGCATGATGCAGCAACAGACAGACCGAATGCTCAGGTTGGTAGAGGACCTGCTCACGTTGTCCGCCCTTGAGTCCAGCGCAGGGCTGTCCGCCGAGGCTGAAATCGATGTGGGTGCGTTGCTGCGGAGCCTGCAAGAGGAAGGCGAGGCCTTGTCGGAAGGGCGTCACCAGGTCCGCGTCGACTGCGACTCGCCGGCAACCATTATTGGCAGCGACGTCGAGTTGCGATCGGCATTTGGCAATCTCGTGGCCAACGCGATCCATTACACGCCGCAGGGGGGGGAAATTCGGCTGTCATGGCAAGTTCGGGAAAGTGGCGAGGGTAAGTTCACCGTAACAGATACTGGAATCGGATTCGATCCTCGCCATATTCCGAGGTTGACCGAGCGGTTCTACCGGATCGACCAGAGCCGCTCCCGGGAAACCGGCGGGACGGGATTGGGCCTTGCAATTGTCAAGCATGTCCTCACACGCCACCAGGCGACGCTGGAAATATCCAGCGCGCCTGGTCTAGGCAGTCGCTTTTCGGCGATCATCCCGCTGCGGCGTTTGAAGACGGGAGTCGCTCGCACTCACTCCACGGTATTGAACTCGGTACAGTCATAGTCGAATCCGCGTCGCATGGCCATCATGCTTGATTTCCAGCAGGCGGTCACGTTGCTACCAGCCCGACGGCAAGACGAGGGATGCCGGCAGGCTCGCCCCTCTGGGCAGCAAGAATGCCTGCGAGAACGGCAGGGGGAAAAAGGGGCCCTCTTTGGGCAGACGTGCTGCGCATGCGCGAGCGATCCCCCGGTAACGCGCGTGCGCCGATCACAGTTGCACGATCTGGTTCCTGTAACGCCCAGCGCACTGCTGCCAGGATGAAATGTTGCGCGCCGCGCGGACGCAAAGAGACCAATTGCCCCACTTTCACGCGCGCCCCCGGGACGCAACGCTGCAATTTGAACCCTTCGGCGTTTTCATCCAGAGGCAGCCAGCGTTCCAGGACTTGCGGCTCAGGTACGCCAGCATTGCCGGCATCGATCGACTCGGCGTGCTGGAACACATGGATGCGTTCCACATTGTGCCGGCGAGCCAGTGTTCGCAGTTCTCGAAGTTGCTGATGCGTGGCTGGGTAGCGGGAAGGAAGTCGCTGAGAGTCATGGTGGTCTCCTATAGGCAGCACACCCTCCCGGGCGCGTTAACAAAAGAAAATAAAATCAGGCGGGCTCGAAACTCACCCTTTCAAAATCCGTCCCGCGATCGAGTACCCGGGTCAATCTGAGCGGCTTTGATCGCTCGTCGAATACATCGATGACGCGTTGCGGTTTGAACCAACCGACAGGCAGGACAAGCGATTCCGGCGACTTGAGGGCCGCTACCGCAGACAACGCCAGCGCGGGAAGATATTTGTCAGCCATGGCATTGATTCCGGTTGCTCGAATTGCAACGCCACGGGGAATGCCAGGTATCAAGCGCACCCCGAGTTTTGCCACGTAATTCGGATCGACCGCAAGCCAGCGGATGGTCCCGAGCATGAATATGCTGGAGTCTGCAGGCCGGGCGGCCACGAGCTGGGCATGCACATACCGGTTCTGCCCCGAGAGGCGTTCGAGTCGCAGCCCTGCAATGCTCTCATCGATGATTTGCCAAGCCTCAATCGCCGAGATCTGCAACTTGCTGAACGCGTCTTCATCACGCGTGGCAATCCTGCCGAATGTGGCGATCTCTTCGCGCTGCGTCTTGCTCAGCTCTGCGTTGCTCGATGGCTGGTGAAACGGACTGCCGCTGATGTGAAAATGCAGCGCTGTCATGCCAAAGGCAAGATCGGTTTTTCCAGTGGTGCTTTTGCGCGCCTGGGAACGTGGTTGCCTGTCTTCGCACCACAGTCGGTGCAAATTCAATAGCAGCTGCTCCGCAAACTGAGGGGCAAGGTCTTCGCCAAGGCCAAGCGATGCCGGAGTGTCCCCTTTTCGAAGCAGCGCAACCCGCTTGCGCAGTGAGTTCGACAGGTCATCCACCGCGAGGAAGCGCAAGGTGTCTTTCACGTCGGAGGGTTCGGCACGAACCGGGCCAGTGCTTCCCGAAATATCGCTCGCAAGCGGACGCGAATCGGTCTCTTTGGTGGATGGCCTTGCCGCAGACACCATGATCTTGTGGCCCCAGTGGTCCAGCCATCGCACAGCGATGGCAATTTGACGTGATGTCTGCTCGTTGGGATTCGCGGCGTTGAGAAGCAACGCCTGTGCATAGGTGTCCATGCAGCTCGTCTTGTCACTTGATTTGTGCACCGGGTGGTCCACTGGATCACCCGATATCATGCGCTCTTCGGCGAATGCGTATAGTGAGTGCAGCATTGCCCAGTCATCGGGGGCAATGTCGAGATAGCACTTGTAATGCTCCTGGAGTATCTGCGTCGTACACCAGATGGCGCGCTGGGATACCAGCGCAAGCTGGCCGGACCCCGCGAGCAATCTGGTAGCTGCCTTGCCAAATGACAGCATGCAATGCTGATAGCCAGTTCCCAGCGCATGCCAGAGTGCAGTGACGTTCAACAATACTTCACGCTCAAGCTTCGCCAGAGGAACGGCGCGGCTGGAAAACTTCTTGGCGTGTTCGGCCTGCACAAACAAGATCGGCTCGAGCATTGCTTCAAGGATTTTCAGTCGCTCAGCGGTAGTGATTTCGCAAGTGTTCAGCTCCTCAAGCTCTCCGAGGATGCGCCCATGCGAGGGCCCCACATTGATCAGCGGCAATGATTGAAGCCAGTCAGTGCAGCCAGTCACCGTTGTAAATTCCGGACTGGCGGACTTTGACAGTGCGGGCAGCTGGAATGCGGGCATGTCTGGTACTTCCGCTATCCAATGGTCTTGCTGAGGCACGCGGCCAACGCGGCAAGATCTGGTTTTCCGGCAGTCTCGGCTGCGGGCCGCCGGGGCTCCGCCCATATCGACGCGGGGAAATGCCTGTCATCCGAAAACCGTGGAATGACGTGCCAATGCAGGTGCGGGACCATGTTGCCCAGGCTCGCAAGATTGATCTTCACGGGTGACATCATTTCACGCAATGTTGCCTCGGTGGCAAAAACAACGCGCATCAGGCGTTCGCGATCCGTCGACTTTAATTGGGTCATTTCGCTGGTATGGTCATTGAGAACGACCCGGCAGAACCCGGGATAATCGGGATCGTCAACGAGTACGACACGGCAGAAACCATCACGCCATACCAATTCTCCGCCATCAGACTTGCACAATACACAGTCAATGATCGTTAATTTAGTCACGGCGCGACGCATCTCCTAAAGGGCGGCGGGAATATGCCACCATCATTGAGAAACAGGTTCTGTCTCTTGACGACGTATATCCTGTCAAGAGGATAGCAGATGCGATTGGTGCGCCGGCGGAACCCAGATGGGGTGCGAATTTGGCAGCCTTACAGTAGAACCCGTTCGATGCCGCCGCGATTGGCGTGCGCAACGTAGTCCGCCATCCAGTTCTTTCCCAACAGATGTCTGGCCAGTTCGACAACGATGTAGTCTGCGCTCGTGCCGGAGTCTTCGTCATAGCGTGCCAGACCCTGCAGGCAGGAAGGGCAGGAGGTGAGGACTTTTACATCGCCGGTGAAACCCTGCGTACGCAAGGCAGACGCGCCCTGCCGCATTTCTTCTTCCTTGCGAAACCTTACTTGAGTCGATACATCAGGCCTCGTGACTGCCAGCGTCCCCGACTCTCCGCAGCAGCGTTCATTCAATGTGACCGCAGTACCCATGAGGGCATTGACTACCTTCATCGGCTGATAAGTCTTCATCGGGGAGTGGCATGGATCGTGATACATGTATCGCGTACCCGTCACCCCTTCGAGCTTGACGCCTTTCTCGGTCAAATATTCGTGGATGTCGAGAAGGCGGCAACCCGGGAAAATCTTCTCGAACTCGTACTTCTGTAGTTGGTCCATGCACGTGCCGCACGAAACAATCACGGTCTTGATATCGAGGTAATTGAGCGTATTTGCAACGCGGTGAAACAAGACACGGTTGTCCGTGACGATTGCCTGGCCTTTGTCTTCTTCTCCTGCCGCTGTTTGCGGATAGCCGCAGCACAGATACCCCGGGGGCAGTACCGTGACGGCGCCAACTTCATAGAGCATCGCCTGGGTCGCGAGCCCGACTTGACCGAACAGTCGCTCGGACCCGCAGCCGGGGAAATAGAACACTGCGTCCGAGTCTTCGGTGACTTTCCTGGCATCGCGAATGATCGGGATGAAATTGCGATCTTCAATATCGAGGAGGGCTCTGGATGTACGTTTTGGGAGCCCCCCAGGCATCGGCTTGTTGATGAAGTGGATGATCTGGGCACGAACTGGGGGGCGTCCAACGGTGGCCGGCGGCGCATTCGTCTGCCTGCGCGTCAAACCGATCCAACTGGCTGTACGGTAAGCGAGTCGTTGCAGCCGATAGGCCACGCCAACCATGATGGCCCGGGCAAGCTTGATTGTATTGGGATCTTTCACCGTGAGGAACGCCATCGCGACGGCCGTCACGGGGTTGAATTTCTTGCGGCCCTGAAGTCGCAGAAAATTACGCATCGCCACGGACACATCGCCGTAGTCGATGTCGACGGGGCACGGGTTTGCGCACTTGTGGCAGATGGTGCAGTGGTCGGCGACGTCGCCAAATTCGTCGAAATGCCGGATGGAAATTCCACGCCGGGTCTGCTCTTCGTACAGGAAAGCCTCGATCAGAAGCGAGGTGGCCAGAATCTTGTTGCGCGGCGAATACAGAAGGTTGGCTCGCGGGACATGCGTCGCGCAGACCGGCTTGCACTTCCCACAACGCAGGCAGTCCTTGATCGAGTCGGCGATGCCTCCGATCGCCGACTGTTCAAGAATCAGTGACTCCGCCCCCAGCAGATTGAAGGACGGAGTGTAGGCATTGCGCAGATCGCCGCCAGCGAGAAGCTTTCCCTTGTTGAAATGCCCCTCCGGATCGACGCTGTGCTTGTAATCGCTGAACACCTTGATTTCGTGCGCTTCGAGGAACTCTATCTTGGTGATGCCAATGCCATGCTCGCCGGAAATGACCCCTCCCAGGGACTTGGCCAGCGCCATGATGCGCGCAACTGCTGCATTCGCTCGCTGCAGCATCTCGTAGTCGTCGGAATTCACAGGAATGTTGGTGTGGACATTACCATCCCCGGCATGCATGTGCAGAGCCACGAACACCCGACCACGCAGCACCTTTTGATGCGCCGCATCACAGCCCTCAAGGATGCGGCGGAACGCGATGCCGGCAAAAATCCGCTCAAGTTGCGAGCGGACTTCCTCTTTCCAGCTTACTCGAAGCGTATGGTTCTGAACCAGCATGAACACCGTCTTTGCCTCGGTCGTCGCGGCGGTGGGCGAGGGCATGCGGGTGACACGCGCATCGCTGGAAACGTCGGGCTGGGGAGCGTCCAGATTGTCCAACAGGTAGCGCCAGCGTTTGCGTGTGCCTGAAATTACGGCACAAGCTTGTGCAACGCGATCACCCAGAAGTTCGCTTGGTGGCAGGCTGTCGTCGTTCTGGTACAACTGCAGCGGGCCGGACAGGTATTCCTCGAGATAATCGAGCAGCGCCAGCTTGTTGGCTATCGATAGTTCGATGTTGATGCGTTCGATGCCATCAGAATAATCGCCCAGCCGATCGAGTGGGATGACAACGTCCTCGTTGATCTTGAAGGCGTTGGTATGCTTGGCAATGGCCGCAGTGCGCGCTCGATCCAGCCAGAATGCCTTTCTTGCTTCTGGAGACACCGCAACGAATCCTTCGCCACCGCGCAGGTTTGCAATCCGGACGACTTCCGAGGCAACCCGAGCGACCTCGTTCTCGTTTTCCCCGGCGATGTCCCCGATGAGCACCATCTTGGGCCTGCCGGCGCGGCGCGCCTTGGTCGCGTATCCGACAGCCTTCAGGTAACGCTCATCGAGGTGCTCGAGTCCGGCGAGGACCGCGGAGTGGGGCCCGCTGTGCTCGCGGTCGATGAACTGCTTTATTTCGACGATGGCGGGTACAGAGTCACGAACCTGTCCAAAAAATTCCAGACATACCGTTCGAACAGAGGCGGGCTGCTTGTGCAGAATAAAGCGAGCCGACGTAATGATTCCATCGCAGCCTTCCTTCTGGATTCCAGGCAATCCCGACAAAAACTTGTCAGTGACGTCTTTCCCGAGCCCGGTCTTGCGAAACCGGTCGCCCGCAATCTCCAGGATTGTGGCGACGCCATGCGGCGTGATGCCATCGGCTTCGAACCGTTGCAATGAAAACCGCACTGTCGCTACATCATGAATTTTTCCGAGGTTATGATCAAGCCGCGTCGTTTCGAGCAACCTCCCGTCGGGATCCACCATGCGCCACGATGCGAGGTTATCGAGCGCAGTTCCCCACAGCACGGCTTTCTTGCCGCCAGCGTTCATCGCGACGTTACCGCCGATGCAAGATGCGTCTGCAGAAGTCGGATCGACCGCAAACACCAGGTCGTTCCTCTCCGCGAGTTCCATCACACGTTTGGTCACGACTCCCGCGCCGCATTGGACCGTAGGTACCGGATCTCGCAGGCCTGGAAGGGTGATCATTTCCACACCTGAAATGGCATCCAGTTTTTCGGTATTGATGACTGCGGAGTACCGGGTCAGGGGAATTGCCCCTCCGGTGTAGCCTGTGCCGCCACCCCGCGGGATGATGGTCAGGCCAAGTTCGATGCAATCGCGGACCAGAAGGGCGACTTCATCTTCATTGTCGGGAGCTAAAACGACAAACGGGTACTCCACTCGCCAATCGGTCGCGTCGGTAACGTGCGACACGCGGGCCAACCCATCGAATTGAATGCTGTCGCGCCGTGAACTGCGCTCCAGAATGCGACGTGCCTTCGATCGCAGGCGGGCATCGGATTCAAAATCTTCCGCGAAGGCGGCTACCGCGGCCCTGGCCTGGCCCAATAGGTAGGCAACCTTTTCATCCCGCGAATCTGCGCCTGCTTCCGCAGGTTTATCCGTATTGTCGGAAAAACTGTCGCGGCGCTTGTCGATTTCAGCCAGCCGGTGATGAAGTGCGCCGATGAGGGCGCGTCTGCGCTTGGGATTGTGAAGCAGGTCGTCCTGGAGGTAGGGATTGCGTTGCACGACCCAGATGTCCCCAAGGACTTCATAGAGCATCCGCGCCGAGCGGCCGGTGCGACGCTCGGATCGCAGTTCAAGCAAAGTGTCCCAAGCCCGTTCGCCCAGCAGCCTCATGACGATTTCCCGATCGGAAAACGACGTGTAGTTGTAGGGGATTTCGCGCAGTCTGGGGGTCAAGTCAGCATCCGGAAAACGAGCGATTGTTCATGGATTTGAATGGATTACCCGTGAAGTTGACAGGCTGCAGTGTAAGTCTGCCAAGATATGCTGCTGGACGCGACTGGATTGGAAAATACTGGCACATTGCGATGCAGCAATCACGATACACCCACGCCATTCTCATCTGCACTTTCTGCAGACTCACTTCAGGCGTCGGATTCTGACCGCGGAGGTACCGTGCCGGTACCAATCCGGTCGTCGGCCTGGGCACCGGAGTCCGCATCCTCACTCGGGCCGAAAATATCCTGATAGCTGTAGAAGAAGCTTGAAAATATTGTCGGTAGAAGCCCAATGGTCAGGCCAAGCATGAGCCCACGCATGACGGCAGTGTTGCCGCCAGAGGCAACAGCCAGTACGGTGATGAGCAGTGAAAACAGCAGACTGGCAATCGCAATTACGATGCCGTAGAGGGCAAAAGCGCGCCAGTTTCGGAGGCTGGCAAAAAAACTGTAGAACATCGCCTGTGCCGCTCCCATATCCCGCCATGCCGCCAATACGGGGGCAAACCAGAATGCCATGAATGCTGGTGTGGCAATACCGCTGGCGATAAGAAGGGCCCCGAGAACGGAGCCGTTGGCGATGACACTCTCTGGCGGTGAAACACCTTGCACGATCCATCGGAACAAGGTGCCGCCGTCGACCAACGACGCGATGCCGAGCACGATCAGGATGGAGATCAAGTACAAGCCGCCGACTACAAGGAGTGTCGAGAAGCGCTTTCGGAACCCGTCAAACACCATTCGCAACGAAGGTCGCGTGCCGCGTTCAGCGGCCGCGCAAGCAGCCATGAAACTCACCGAAAATGCCGGCAAGAGCAATGTTGAGATTGCAGCGCCCATCATGGGGATGTCATTGATCAGGGCAATGATCAACCAGTAGCCGAGTACCAGGCCAATCCATCCGAGCGGACTGCGCTTGAACATTCCCCACCCAAGCGAAAGCCATTGCCATCCGTGACTGGCAGGAACGACTCTCACGCCCTTGCAGCCATGATGGCGATTATTTCCGCCAATGGATCAATCGTTGCAGTGGTAAAGGCCGACATCGTAGGCGTGGGTATGGCGTGGCTTCTTCGAGGGTGATTGCGGCGAGGGCATCGCCAAAAAAGCCCGTCAGTTAAGACTCAGAATTGCCGGATCACCCACAATGGCACCCGCATTCCGGAATCGGTCGGATCCCTTAACGGGCCTGCGGATGGGGCGGGAAGAAGATAGTAAGTACTACCATCTGGTTGGGTTACCTTCACCCCACGCTGACCGTCGACGAAAACGTCCTCCACTTGCTCGTTGGCGCCAGGCGAAATCCGGATGGGTGTTTCGCTGATATCGCTTGTCACCCCTGGCGGGGGTGGCGGAGGGGGGGGCAATGGCTCAAGTTTGGGCAACTGCTGGGCCGCCACTGCGAACGGCAAAATCGCTAGGCAGGCCAGAACAGCCAAGTGGGTGCGGCGGAACATGGGATTTCGCAAATAAAGCATCGGTTGAAAGTTTAGCAGATCGAGGCATGTGCGTCGGTTTGTTCGAGGTAGTTGTTCGAGGTACTTGCCGTCGGTCCTGCCGAAGATTTCTGACATAATTCCCCGCGCGTGTCGGGCCCTGCGCCAAAGAATGGCCGCATTCCCGGCTTTCCCAGCCGCGGCCGGCAGGCATCGGCGACCTTTCCCACTGGTCACCACCCCTTGAGAAAAACCCTCGTTCTCGTCGATGGCTCGTCCTATTTGTACCGCGCTTTCCACGCAATGCCTGACCTCAGGAATGCAGCGGGAGAGCCCACCGGGGCGATCTATGGGGTCCTCAACATGCTGCGAAGGTTGATAGCCGATTTCAAGGCAAGGAACGGAGATCTCCGCTGTGCCTGCATCTTCGATGCCAAAGGCAAGACCTTTCGGGATGATTGGTACCCGGAGTACAAGGCCAATCGCCCGTCAATGCCAGATGAGCTGGCGCAACAGATTGCACCCTTGCACGAGTGCATCCGCGCCATGGGCTGGCCCCTGATCAGCGTTGAAGGCGTTGAGGCCGATGATGTGATCGGCACGCTTGCGCGTCGGGCCGAAGCAGATGGGATGCAATGCGTGGTATCCACCGGTGACAAGGACCTGGCGCAGCTGGTCACACCACACGTGACGCTCATCAACACCATGACCAACGAACGCCTCGACGTCGACGGCGTGACTGCGAAATTCGGGGTGCCTCCGGAACGCATCGTCGACTATTTTTCCTTTGTAGGCGACAGCGTTGACAATGTGCCTGGTGTTCACAAGGTAGGTCCGAAGACTGCGGTCAAATGGCTGCAGCAGTACGGCTCGCTGGACAATGTCGTCGCGCACGCCTCGGAAATCGGTGGCGTCGTGGGGGAGAACCTGCGCAAGTCCCTCGATTGGCTGCCTCAGGCGCGGAGGTTGTTGACGGTGAAGTGCGACGTCGATCTCGAAGCAAAGCCCGAAAGCCTGTCGCTTCAGCCGCGCAACGAGGTCCAGCTGGAAGAGCTGTTCGCAAGGTATGGATTTCGTGCCTGGTTGCGTGAAGTACGGGGTGAGGGGGACGCAGAATCCGCAGGGGCTGCCCCTGGGAAGCCCGACCTCGCGTCGCCGCGCGTGGAAATTGCAGTTATCCCGACAGCGGAATTCAATTCGATGCGCGATTACGCCTTGATCGGCGATGAAAGTGAGCTGGAGCAGTGGTTGCCCCGGCTACTGCAAGCGCCCCTCGCCGCATTTGACACTGAAACGACCAGCCTCGACCCGCTGGGCGCAAAGCTGGTGGGTATGTCGTTCTCGGTTGAGCCCGGTCGCGCCGCCTACGTCCCGCTGGCACATGACTACGCCGGCGCGCCAGCGCAGATCGGCGTTGCACGCGCGATCGAGATCCTGCGCCCGTGGTTGGAAAATGCACGTTGCCCAAAACTCGGCCAGAACGCGAAGTACGACCAACACGTGCTTGCGAACCATGGTGTGTCGCTGGCGGGCGTCGTCCACGATACCTTGCTGCAGTCTTATGTCCTGGAGAGCCACCTTCGCCACGACATGGATACCCTCGCACAGCGTGTCCTTGGCGCAAAGACCATCTCCTACGACGAAGTCACGGGCACGGGCGCCAAGCGGATAGGCTTCGAACAAGTAGAAGTAGGACGAGCCTCCCAGTATGCCGCTGAGGATGCGGACATCACGCTGCAACTTCACTTGGGGATGTACCCACGTGTGTGTGCCGACGAGAGGCTCAAGTTTGTGTACGAATCGATCGAGATGCCGGTGCGGGAAATCCTGTTCCGCATTGAACGCAATGGCGTGCTGATCGATGCCGGTTTGCTGGCGGTTCAAAGCCGCGAGCTTGGGCAAAAGATGATGGCGTTGGAGGCGGCGGCTCACCGTGAGGCCGGCCAGCCGTTCAATCTCAATTCACCCAAGCAGATCGCGGAAATATTCTTTGAGCAAAAGGGCATGCCGGTGGTGAAGAAAACGCCATCGGGTGCACCTTCAACCGATGAGGAGGTCCTGGCCAGACTTGCGCTGGATCATCCATTGGCGAAGATGTTGCTTGACTATCGTGAGATCGCCAAGTTGAAATCGACCTATACCGACAAGCTCCCGCGCATGGTGAATACGGAGACAGGGCGCGTGCACACCAACTATGGGCAAGCTACGGCGGTCACTGGGCGCCTGTCATCCAACGACCCAAATTTGCAGAATATTCCCGTTCGCACTGCTGAGGGTCGGCGAATTCGCGAAGCATTCGTCGCGCCGGCAGGTTCTGTAATCCTGTCGGCTGATTATTCCCAGGTCGAGTTGCGCATCATGGCGCACATCTCGGGCGATGAAAACCTTCTGCGCGCCTTTGCCGCCGGCGAGGATGTCCATCGCGCCACCGCCGCCGAGGTGTTCGGGCGAACCATTGCCGAGGTCACGGCGGAGGAGCGACGTTACGCCAAGGCCATCAATTTCGGGCTCATGTACGGTATGTCAGCATTTGGACTGGCACAGCAGCTCGGGTTGGAGCGAGCGACTGCGCAGGCCTACATCTCCAGCTATTTCGTCCGCTATCCGGGAGTAAAGCGCTACATGGACGAGGTTCGGACCCAGGCTAAGGAAAAAGGCTACGTGGAAACCATCTTTGGACGACGCCTTTGGTTGCCGGAAATTCGTTCGTCCAATGCAGGGCGTCGTGGCAATGCGGAGCGGTCAGCGATCAATGCGCCAATGCAAGGTACCGCCGCCGATCTCATCAAGCTCGCAATGATCGCCGTGCAGGGCTGGCTCGACCGGGAACAGCTTTCAACCATGCTCATCATGCAAGTTCACGATGAACTGGTGCTAGAAGTACCTCTGGCGGAGGTGGAGTCTGTCAAGAGTGAGCTCCCGGCATTGATGTGCGGCGTGGCCAGCCTGAGGGCCCCGCTGGCGGTGGACCTCGGTGCGGGTGCAAACTGGGAGGTCGCGCACTAACTCGATGTTGACCGCAATCAAAGGCGCTCGAAGATTGTGAATTATTGTCAACTCGGTGGGGCAAAGGTTCTTTATTATCAGTGACTAGGCTATTGTGAGCCCGTTATGTCGAAGTGGGTCACCTTGCCTCCGATCGGGGGGCATACTGTTTTCACGACGCAACCGGCTGTCGGCGGCACAGAAGTCGCTGGAGATCACCAAGGCGGACTCGCAGCGCGCCGTCAACAAGGCATTCAGCGACGATGCGGCGCGCACCGACCTGCAAGTGTTGATGTCGCGGGTACGGGAGAAAAGCGCAGAGGTGGCGTACGTGTCCGAGCTCCTCGGTCGCCTGAGCGTCGAGGCGCCGATGGGTGGCGTAGCCATCTTTGCCAATGCCGATGAATGGACCGGCAAGCCGGTCCAGACCGGGGAGCGCATCATGACCAGCATCATGACCATTGCCGATCCGTCGCTCATCAAGGTGACCGTATTCGTGCCGCCTGCCGATGTGGTGGATCTGGAGCCCGGCGCGCCGGGCACGGTATTCCTGAATACCAATCCGCTCCATCCGCTGTCTGCCCGCGTTATCCGCTCCAGTTACGAGGCGCAGCCGCAGAAGGACGGAACCCTCGCCTATGTCGTCCAGGCCGAACTCATGGACGGCCACGGCTTCCCGCGCATCGGCATGCGCGGAACGGCAAAGATATTTGCCGACTCTGTCTCGCCGGGCTATTACCTGTTCCGCAAGCCGCTTGCATACCTGCGGCAGACGGTCGGATTCTGACATGGCAGGATTGATACCAAGATACACGCTGCTTTATGCGCTTGCACGGGCATTCGCGCACCAGCAAGGGAATTCATGAGCAACGACGCACCCAACCAGGCGGAGGCCGACGATGGCATGCTGGACTGGCCCAGTCTCGAATTGACGCCGGATGAGGATTTTCTTGCCAGCGACGCAGGGGTTCCTGCGCAAACGGTTGCCGGCGCGACGGATCGCGCGGGGATCAGCCACCTCGTGGTGCTGGGTGACGCCATCGCGGAACTGATGTCGCTGCGCGAGAAAGGCGAAGGCCGGGTTGAAAGTCTGTTGCTGCCGCAGGAGTCGAGTCCCTGGAAGCTCACCCTGCTGACCGGCGAGGAGATCGCAAGGGCGGGCGCCCTGTTCCAGCTGCCTGCGGATGCCTCGCACGTCATGATCGGCATTGAAGGCAATCGCGCCATCGAAGAAAGCGGGTTGTTGGACAAGCGGCCGGAGACCTACGAAGACGCGCTGTTGCTGTTGTCGATGGCCGCCGATGAATACGAAAAGCAGGCCGAGATGCTCATCCAGGTCGCCAAGGCATCGCGCTTGCCCACGGTGGTGTGCAATATGTATCCGCCGAACTACGAAGACCCGACGCGCCAGCGCGCCATGGTGACGGCGCTTGCCGTGTTCAACGATCGGTTGATCCGCCGGGTGTTTGCGGCGAAGCTGCCGCTGGTCGACCTGAGCCTGGTGTGTACCGATGAGACGGACTATGCCGATGCCACCCGCTTGTCCAAACAAGGCCTGCGCAAGGCGAGTAATGTTGTCGTGAGCGCGCTTTATGCGGTTGGACGCGACCCTTCGCGCGCGGACATCTTCTTCTAGGGGGCGAGGCGAAACGCATCGCGACAGCGAAAGTGACAACAAGCCCAAAAGACCTCAAAATGCAGCCCTGACGACAGAAGGCCCCAAGACAATGGCGATCCCGAAAAAATTTCCGATCCGGCAGGCAGGCCTTTTGGCGGTCATCGCTGCAATAGCGGTGGCTGCCTATCTTTCAATCTGGCAGGTTCCGCAAGCACCACAAGTCCAGTTCAAGACCCTGGCGGGGGAAAAGTTCTCCACCAGTGACTTGCGCGGCAAAGTGGTGTTGGTCAATTTCTGGGCCACCTCCTGTGTCACCTGCATGGCGGAGATGCCGCGCATCATCGAGACATTCAACAAGTACAAGGGCGAGGGCTTCGAGACGGTGGCTGTCGCCATGGACTATGACCCGCCCAATTACGTGCTCAACTATGCCCAGCAGAAGCAGTTGCCCTTCAAAGTGGCGCTGGATGTCGATGGCAGCGTGGCGAAGAGCTTTGGCAATGTGCGGTTGACCCCGACCACCTTCATCATCGACAAGCGTGGCCGGGTGATCAAGCAGTACCTCGGCGAACCCGACTTCGCCCAGTTGCACGCGTTGCTGGAAGCCAAGCTCAAGGAAGCCGCATGAGCGCGTACGCTCTTTAGGGAGGCTCCTGAGCCCCTGAGTGCGACGGCGTGGTCAACCGTCGTTGGGCGCCTTGGACTGATCCAGTTTCACCATGCGCAACCGACTGGCTGTCGGGTCCGTTTTTTTTGGCTTTGCACCTTGTTCCGGCGTTGGCCGGGCGCAGGGTTTGGTAAACTTCGGGCTCCCTTGCGCGGTGTCCGATGAAAACAACTCCCCTCCACGATACGCACCGCACGGCAGGCGCCAAGCTGGTCGATTTTGCCGGCTGGGACATGCCGCTCCACTATGGCTCACAACTCGAGGAGCACCACGCGGTGCGCCGCGATGCCGGCATGTTCGACACCTCGCACATGCTGGCCATCGATGTCGAAGGGACGGGTGCTCGCGCCTTCCTGCGACGCGCACTTTCAAATAACGTCGACCGCCTGACCGCCACTGGCAAGGCGCAGTACTCCTGCCTGCTGGCCGAAGATGGCGGCGTGCTCGACGACCTGATCGTCTACTTCTTCACGGAAGACTTCTTTCGGGTCATCGTCAATGCCGGCACGGCTGATAGCGACCTCGCCTGGCTTGGCCATCTGCGCTCGCGTATCGCGCCGGCACTGAACCTGAAGGCGCGCCGCGACCTGGCCATGATTGCGGTGCAGGGGCCGAATGCGCGCGACAGGACTTTCGCCGCGCTGCCCGAGCTGCGGCCCGCGGGCGAGCTGCTGGGTGTTTTCTTCGGCGCGCGGGTCGCCACGGGCGCGGGCGAGCGATTCATTGCCAGGACGGGCTACACGGGCGAAGACGGCTTCGAGCTGCTGGTGCCCAATGCGCAGGCGGTCGATACGTGGAGCCGCCTCGCCGCAGCCGGGGTGCGGCCGTGCGGGCTCGGGGCGCGCGACACTCTGCGACTGGAAGCGGGAATGAACCTCTACGGCCATGAGATGGATGAAAAAGTCACGCCGCTTGAATCCGGCCTGGCCTGGACCGTGGACCTCAAATCGCCGCGTGATTTTGTCGGCAAGGCAGCGTTGCTGGCCAAGCCGCCGATGCGACAATTGCTCGGCCTCGTCCTGGCGCCCAAAGGCGGAGTCCTGCGCGCCCATCAGGTCGTGCACACGCCGCACGGGGATGGTGAAATCACCAGCGGCACGTTTTCCCCGACGCTCAACCAGTCGGTGGCGCTGGCGCGCCTGCCCGCTGCCGTGGCGCCCGGCGATACCGTGCAGGTCGCGGTGCGTGACAAGCGCCTCGACGTGCGCGTTGTCAAGCCGCCTTTCGCGCGCCACGGCCAATCGATGATCTGATCTGCCTTCGCCTTATCCCCATCCCAACCACTTCACCTGGAACCCGCCATGTCGTCCATACCTGAAAAGCTGCGTTACGCCTCGTCCCACGAATGGATGCGCGCCGAATCCGACGGCACCTACAGCGTGGGCATTTCCGATTTCGCACAGGAGCAATTGGGCGACCTCGTGTTCCTTGAAGTGCCCGAGGTGGGGCGCAAGCTCGCTGCCGGCGAGGCTTGCGCAGTGGTGGAATCGGTGAAAGCGGCCTCGGATGTTTACGCGCCGGTGGCCGGCGAAGTGGTCGCCGCCAATGAAGGGCTTTCGGATGCGCTTGAGCAGGTCAACAAGGATCCGTATAACGCCTGGTTGTTCCGCATCAAGCCTGTCAACCCGGCTGATGTTGAAAAGCTGATGGACGCGGTGGCCTACGCCAAGAGCATCGGATAGTCGTCCATGGATACCCTCGACGAACTGCTCAACGGCAGCGAATTCCACGGTCGCCACATCGGCATCGACCCCCGGTCGGAACGAGAGATACTGACAATTTTAGGTGTGTCATCCCGTGACTCGTTGGTGCGACAGGCGATTCCTGCCACAATCTTCCGCGAGGAATTGCTCAAGCTGCCGGCCCCTGCCACCGAAGCCGAGGCCCTGGCCGAGCTGCGCGGCATCGCGGCGCAGAACCAGACCTGGCGCAACTACATCGGCATGGGCTACGCGAATTGCCATACCCCGCCGGTGATCCTGCGCAACGTGCTGGAAAATCCCGGCTGGTATACGGCCTACACGCCTTATCAGGCCGAGATCTCGCAGGGCCGCCTGGAAACGCTGCTGCTGTTCCAGCAGATGGTCATGGACCTGACCGGCATGCCAGTGGCCAATGCCTCGCTGCTCGATGAGGCCACGGCCGCCGGCGAAGCCATGGCGCTGATCCATCGCGCGGCAAAGAGCAAGGCCGAGGCATTCTTCGTCGATGCCGCCTGCCACCCGCAGGTGATCGCCGTGATCCAGACCCGGGCCAAGTGGTTCGGCGTGCCGGTCATGGTCGGCAATGCACACACGGATCTGGACCCCGCTACGGTATTTGGTGCGCACCTGCAGTATCCAGATACCTTTGGCGCCGTTGTCGATCCCGCGCCACTAATCGCGCGCATCCATGCTGCAGGGGGCCTGGTGTCGCTGGGCACCGATCCGCTGGCACTGGTGCTGCTGAAATCGCCGGGTGCGCTGGGAGCCGATGTCGCCATCGGCAGCGCACAGCGGTTCGGGGTGCCGCTTGGATTTGGCGGACCGCACGCCGCCTACATGGCGGTGCGCCAGGACTTGGTGCGTCAGATTCCCGGCCGCATCATTGGCGCATCGGTGGACGCCGCTGGGCATACCGCATATCGCATGGCGCTGCAGACGCGCGAGCAACACATCCGCCGCGACAAGGCCACCAGCAATATCTGCACGGCGCAGGCGCTGCTTGCCAATATGGCCTCGCTATTTGCGGTGTGGCATGGACCGGAGGGCTTGCGCCGCATGGCCTTGCGGACGCACATGATGGCGCGGTTGCTGGCCAATGCGGCATCCTCCCTTGCGCCCGAGTCACCGGCTTACTTTGACACGCTCACGTTCAAGCTGAAGGATGCAGGAGCGGTCAAGGCGCGTGCGGCTGAGAAGCAGGTCAACCTGCGCTGGATCGGCGCGGATCGTGCCGGCATCAGCGTGGACGAGACGACGACGCTCGCCGACGTGGCCGACCTCGCCTGGGTTCTCACCGCCCATCATGTGAACGTGCGAGAGCGTGCCCAGACCTTTCCGACGGACGCGGCGGCCATTCCCGCAGGCCTGCAACGCAGCGACAAGATTCTCACGCACGGCGCTTTCAACCGTTTCCATTCCGAAACGGAAATGATGCGATACCTCAAGCGACTGGAGAACCGGGACTACTCGCTGGTGCACGGCATGATCCCGCTTGGCTCCTGCACGATGAAGCTGAATGCGGCTGCTGAAATGGCTCCTGTGAGCTGGCCCGAGTTTGCCAATATCCACCCCTTTGCGCCCGCCGCGCAGGCCAAGGGCTACGAGCGCATGCTCGGCGATGTCGCCAATGCCTTGGCCGAAATCACCGGCCTGCCTGCCGTCAGCATGCAGCCGAATTCGGGGGCGAACGGTGAATACGCCGGCCTCGTGACCATCCGTAACTACCACGCATCGCGTGGCCAGCAGCACCGCGACGTGTGCCTCATTCCGCAGTCGGCGCACGGCACCAACCCGGCGACGGCGCACATGGCCGGGATGCGCGTGGTGGTGGTGGCCTGCGATGCCGGCGGCAACGTGGATGTTGCCGACCTCAGGGCCAAGGCCGAGCAGCATCGCGACCAACTTGGCGCGTTGATGATCACCTACCCGTCCACGCACGGCGTGTTCGAAACAGGCATCCGCGATATCTGCGCCATCACGCACGCGGCCGGTGGGCAGGTGTACATGGATGGCGCCAACCTCAACGCGCAGGCGGGACTGTCGCGGCCCGGCGATATCGGTGCGGACGTGGTGCACATCAACCTGCACAAGACCTTTTGCATACCTCACGGCGGCGGCGGGCCGGGCATGGGCCCCATCGGCGTGGCCACGCACCTTGCGCCATTCCTGCCAGGCCACCCGGTGGTGGCCATTCCCGGCGCGGCCGATGCCAACGGCACGGTCAGCGCGGCGCAGAACGGCAGCGCGCTCATCGTCACCATTTCGTGGATGTACATCCGCATGATGGGCGCCTCCGGCATTCGCCTGGCCACCGAGATGGCGATCCTGAATGCGAACTACGTGGCCAAGCGCCTTGCTCCCTATTTCCCGGTGCTGTACGCCGGAGCCAATGGCCGCGTGGCGCACGAATGCATCTTCGACTTGCGCGGGCTGAAGGAGGCCTGCGGCATCGGCGCCGAGGATGTCGCCAAGCGCCTCATCGACTACAGCTTCCACGCGCCCACCCTGTCCTTCCCGGTTGCCGACACGCTGATGGTGGAGCCCACCGAGAGCGAGTCCAAGGAGGAGCTCGACCGCTTCTGCGATGCCATGATCGCCATTCACGCTGAGATCGAGCGCGTGAAGCGTGGCGAGTGGGGCCGCGAAGACAATCCGCTCAAGAACGCTCCGCACACCGCCGAAGAACTGGCCGGCGA
>CAXNGL010000013.1:0-21633 GCA_964201515.1 Burkholderiales bacterium | reverse complement strand
TCCGCCACGCCACCGATGCCGAGGGGCCGCGCGCGGTACCCGCCTGCCCGCGCCTTGCAACGTTGTTGGGCGCCGTGCGCGACCTCGCGCGCGGCCACATGCAGGGAAACCACTCGCCGCAGGTGTGGGCACGCCGGTATTCGGAACTCCTTCAGGCCGCCGGGTTCCCCGGGCAGCGCTCGCCCGACTCGGCGGAATTCCAGACGCTGGCCAAGTGGCGCGATACCCTGGGCGAACTGTCGCGACTTGAGCGCGTGGCGCCCCGTCTCAGCCATGCGCAGGCGCTGGCGCGGCTGCGCCGCCTGTGTGCGGATTCGCTGTTCCAGCCGCGCATGGCGGCCGACGGTGGCGATGCGCCAATCCAGGTGCTCGGTATTCTCGAATCGGGCGGCCTGACGTTCGATCACCTGTGGGTGAGTGGCCTGACTGAAAATGCCTGGCCGATGGCGGCCCGGCCGGACCCTTTCATCCCGCATGCGTTGCAGAAAAAAGCTGGTATTCCGCAGGCGGTGGCCGAGTCGGCGCTGGAACTTGATGAGCGCATCACGATGGCGTGGCGTGGCGCGGCCGCGGAAGTGGTGTTTTCGCATGCGCTGGCCGAGGCTGATCGTGAGTTACTCCCCAGTCCGCTCATCTCGCGCATCGATATGCAGTCCGTAGCGGCGCTTGGTTTGGAACGCCAGGAGCGCTTTCGCGATCGCATCCATGCCTCGGGGCGTTATGAGGACACCGCACTTGAGGCGTTCAGCGACGAGCAGGCGCCAGCCTATCGTGCCAGCGAAGTACACGGGGGCACGCGCGTGCTTGCCGACCAGGCGGCGTGCCCGTTCCGGGCCTTTGCCCGCCACCGCCTCAAGGCCGAGCCGCTGGCGGCGCCGGTGGCAGGACTCGACGCGGCGGCGCGCGGCCAGTTGCTGCATGCGCTATTTGCGCGCATCTGGGGCGAGCTGAAATCGAAGTCCGGCCTGGAGTCGGTGACGCCGGGCGCGCTGACGAGCATTATCGATGGCGCAGCGGCGGCGGCGGTGGCTCGCCTGCGCGCCGCCAATCCGGACATTGTCGGCGATCGCTTCGCCGCGCTCGAATGCGAGCGCCTGGCGAAGCTCGCGCGCGAGTGGCTGGAGATCGAGCGCACGCGTGCGGATTTCGAAGTGATTGCACGCGAAGACCCGCGCACGCTCATGGCCGGAGGACTGTCCTTTCGCGGCCGCATCGACCGCATGGACCGCATCGTCGACGACGCAAGCCATGCGCTGATCGACTACAAGACGGGACGCGCCGGTTCGGCGGCGTGGCTCGGCGAGCGCCCGGACGATCCGCAACTGCCGCTGTATGCCGTGAATGCCGGCGAAGGCGTGTCGGCGGTGGCGTTCGCGCGCCTGCGCACGGGCAGCATGCGCTTTGAGGGCGTGGCGCGGGTCGAAGGCCTGTTGCCCAAGGTGCCGGCGGTGGAACGTCATCGCCATGCCAGGACCCTGGTATCGGGCTGGAGCGAACTGCTTGACGGCTGGCGCGCCGAACTCGACGCGCTGGGGGAGGGGTTCGCGGCGGGAGATGCGCGCGTGGATCCCAAGGTGCCGATGAAGACCTGCGCCAATTGCGCCCTGCAAGCGTTGTGTCGGGTGTACGAGCGATTTGATGCGCTGGAAGCGGAGCCGGAAACCGACGCCCCCGAAGCGGCGGATGCCGATGACCAAGGCGGCCTGCGTTGAGCGACAACGGCATCACAGACGACGAGGCGCGTGGCCGCGCGCTGGACCCCACACGCTCCTTCATCGTCCAGGCGCCGGCGGGGTCCGGCAAGACTGAGCTGCTGATCCAGCGCTTTCTGGTGTTGCTGGCGGTGGTCGAGCGCCCGGAAGAAGTGCTGGCCATCACCTTCACGCGCAAGGCCGCCGGCGAAATGAAGCGGCGTGTGCTGCAGGCGCTGGCGCGCGCGCGTGATTCGATCGGCGATGAAACCATCGTCGCCGGCGCTGGCGCCAATGAGCGTGTGACGTTGGCGCTGGCCCGGCGGGCACTGGCCCGGGACGCCGAGCGCGGATGGCGCATCGAGCAAAATACGGCACGACTCAGGATCCAGACCATCGACGGGCTGTGCGCATCGCTGACGCGCCAGATGCCGGTGCTGGCGCGATTCGGCGCACAGCCGCGCATCGTCGAGGACGCGCGCGAACTGCGTCGCGAGGCGGCGCGGCGCACGCTGGCGCTGCTGGAAGATCAAGGTGAGGCTGCTGCGGCGACTGCCGGGCAGGTGGCGCGGTTGCTCGAACATCTCGACAACAATGGCGCCATGGCGGAGGACCTGCTCGCCGTCATGCTGGCGCGGCGCGACCAGTGGCTGCGCAACGCCGGCAGCGCGCCCGATCGTAATGCGCTGGAGGCGGCGCTGGTGGCGGAGCGATCAGCATTGTTGAGCCACGCCGCATTTCTGTTGCCGGCCGCGCTGCAGGCGGAACTGTCGGCGCTGGCCCGGCATGCCGCGTTCAGTCTCGCGCAGGCCGGCGTGGATGCGCCGCTGCGCGCCTGCGAAGGACTCGACGTGATCCCGGCGCCAGGTGAGGCAGGCGCCGCTACGTGGACGGGGCTGGTCGGGCTGCTGCTCACGCAGGAAGGCGAGTGGCGCAAGACGGTCAACAAGAACAACGGCTTTCCCGCGGGAACCGGCAAGGCCGAGAAGGAGGCCGCCAAGGCGTTGAAGGCGCGCCATGCCGTGCTGTGCGCGGCGCTGGCGGCGCTGCCGGGAATGCTGGAGGCGCTGGTGGCGGTGCAACGCATGCCACCGGCCGCCTACACTGAGCGGCAGTGGACGGCGCTGGCGGCCATCGTATCGCTGTTGCCCATGGCCGCAGCGCAACTCAATCTGGTGTTTGCCGAGCGCGGCGAGATCGATTTCACTGAAGTGGCGCAGGGTGCGGTGCGCGCGCTGGGCGAGCCGGATGCGCCTACCGATCTCCTGTTGTCGCTCGACGTGCGCCTGCGCCACATCCTGGTGGATGAATTCCAGGACACCTCGATCAGCCAGTTCGAGTTGGTCGAGCGGCTCATCGCAGGCTGGCAGGGTGGTGGCCGGCAGCCCGGAACGGACGATGGCGAAGGCGAGGGCCGCTCGCTGTTCCTGGTCGGTGATCCGATGCAATCGATCTACCGTTTCCGCGAGGCCGAGGTGGGCCTGTTCTTGCGCGCGCGCAGCCAGGGCATCGGTGCACTGCACCTCGAGCCCCTGACACTGTCGACCAACTTTCGCTCCCAGGCCGGCCTTGTCGGCTGGGTGAACGACGCCTTCGCGCGCATCTTCCCCGATGCCGATGACCTGATGACGGGCGCCGTCGGATTCGCGCATTCGGCGCCCTTTCATGCGCCGCTGCAAGGCAAAGCCGTTTGCTGGCACCCGTTCCTGCACGACGGCTCACCCGAGGCGCGGCAGGCGGCGCGCCGGGACGAGGCTCGCCGGGTCGCCGACATCATCGGCACGGCAAGGCTTGCCAAGCCCGACGGGAGCATCGCCATCCTGGTGCGCAGTCGCACGCACCTGGCGGACATCGTGCCGGCGTTGAAAGCGGCGGGGCTGCGGTTTCGCGCCATCGACATCGAGCAGCTGCATGAAAAGCAGGTGGTGCAGGACCTGATCGCGCTGACGCGCGCGCTGGCGCATCCCGCCGACCGCATCGCCTGGCTCGCCTGCCTGCGCGCGCCCTGGTGCGGGCTGACGCTGGCCGACCTGCTGCCGCTGGTTGGCAACGAGGTGGCCGATGGGGAGGTGGGGCAGGCATTGCCGCCTGTGGCGGTGATCTGGGACGCATTGAACGACGAGGCGCGACTTGCGCGCATCAGTGAAGATGGTCGCCGGCGGCTCGCGCGCGTGCGCGCGGTGTTCGCGCGGGCGATGGCGACGCGCATGCGCGGGGCGTTGCGCGATCGCGTGGAAGGTGCCTGGCTGGCGCTGGGCGGCCCGGCCTGCGTCGACAGTCCGACCGAGCTCGAAGATGCCGAAATGTACCTCGATGCGCTGGATGGGCTCGACGACGGCGGTGATCTTGCCGACCCGTCGATGCTGGAGGCGCGGCTCGACCAGCTGTATGCGTTGCCCGACCTGGAGGCGGACGGGACCTTGCAGGTGATGACCATCCACAAGGCCAAGGGACTGGAGTTCGACACGGTGATCCTGCCAGGCCTCGACCGCGGCTCGCGTGCCAACGACTTGCCGCTGTTGCATTGGAAGCTGCGTCCGGGTGCGGCGCCAACGGCGCCTGCGATGGCGTCGGGGGGTGGGCGCGACGGCTTTCGGTTGCTGCTTGCACCGATCAAGGAGGCCGGTGAAACCGCCGAGCCTATCGGGGCATTCCTGGCGCAATTGGGTGCCGCCGAGGAGGACGCCGAGAGCGCGCGGCTGTTGTACGTGGCGGCCACGCGTTCTGCCGTGCGCCTGCATCTGTTGGCCGCAGTGGCGAGCCGGCAGGAGGATGGGCGGGCCGTGATCCAGGCGCCGCCACGGCGCAGCCTGCTTGCCAAGTGCTGGCCGCTGGCAGAGGCGGTGTTTTCCCGGTCGCTGGGCACCATGAGTGGCACGCAGTCGCCAATGCCTGGCGGGCAAGCTGCGCGGGGCGCCACGCCGGGCAGCGATCGATCGGGCGGCGTACGACTGAACGCCGCTTGGTCGCTGCCGGACATGCCACCGTCAGCGGCGTGGCCGCAGGGCCAGGCGGCTCGAGCGGGCGACGCAGTGGAGTTCGAATGGGTGAGCGAAACCCTGCGCCATGTCGGCACGGTGGTGCATCGCTGGCTGCAGCACATGGCCGAGGATGCCCTGGCGGGGTGGTATCAGACGCGCATCAACGCCTTGCAGCCGGCTTTTCGCCGCGAGTTGGCCTCGCGAGGGGTGGCGGCTGCGGACCTGGATTCGGCGACCGGGCGAGTGCGCGATGCGTTGGCCAATGCGCTGGGGGATAAGCGCGGGCGCTGGCTGCTGGGCCCGCAGGACGCGGCGCAGAACGAATGCCGGATGACTGCGCGGATTGCCGGATCCGCGCCTGGGGATGGCAGCCCCAGTCCGGTCATGGTGAGCGTTGTCATCGATCGCCTGTTCCACGATGCCGCGGGGCGGCTGTGGATCGTGGATTACAAGACCAGCAGCCACGAAGGGACGGATGTCGAAGGCTTCCTCGATCGCGAGCGGGAGCGCTATCGAGGGCAATTGGCGCGCTATGCGCTGGTGCTCTCCACGCCGGGTACGACACCGGAAGCGACATCGAAAATGCCGTCCGACGCAAGTCTTGGCCTGTACTTTCCATTGCTGCGCGGGTGGCGCGAGTGGGAGTCTGGCGAGACTTGAGACGCTGCACGATCGGGCCTGCAAGATGGCGGCTGGAGGACTGCTGGCGCAGCACCAACCCGACGGACCGTGCAAGCGCCCGGAAGGAAAAATGCTTTATGCTGCGTGCGTGAGGCGGGCTGAAGCGGAGCCGGTTCCGCATGCCGGTTTGCACCCTGCCGGGGCAATGGCCAGGAAAATTGCAATACCATTCGGAGCGCACGATGGCCGCAGACAGCCGACTGTTGATCAACCTGCAGGATGTGTACGAACTCACTGACAGGGGCAACAAGGAACTGCGCGGTGCGCACACCACGCTGAACCAGCAGCAACTGGAAGTGCTGGTGCTGGTCGATGGCATGGCCACGGTGGAGGCGATTTCGCGCAGCGTGCGCACGCTGAAACGCGACGATGTCATGCAGACCGTGGGTGACATGGTGGCCAGCGGCCTGCTCAGGCAGGCGCAGAAGGCGGATGCCGGTGGGCTGGATTTCGGCGCGCTGTTATCGGGAAAAATATCGCTGTCACCGAGCGCAGGCGCGCTGGCGGAGGCGAACGAAGAGGCTGGCGTTGGGACAGACTCCTTGCAGCGCCACGGCTACTTTGTGCGCATTGCGCGCCGCGCCCATCCCGCGCGCGTTGCGCCCGAGGGGCGCAAATCATCGGTCATCCTCGTGGAGGACGATCCGCACCTGTCCAAGCTGCTCAAGACTTTTCTCGCGCTCGAGGGGTTCGAGCCGCGGTTGGCCATGAAGCGCAAGGATGTGCTCAAGGAATTTCGCACCCCGCCGGTACCGGACCTGGTGCTGCTCGATGTAATGTTGCCGGATACCGACGGTTTTGACGTGCTCGCCGCCATGCGTCGCCACCCGGTTCTGAAATCCGTGCCGGTAATCATGCTCACCGGCAAGGCAACGCGTGAGTCGGTGCAGAAGGGCCTCGCCGGCGGCGCGGACGGGTACATCACCAAGCCGTTCGAGGTTGAGGTCCTGATGGCTGCGCTCAAGGTCGTGCTGGGGCTTGCCTGAATCATGAGCACGGATGCCTTCAAGGCAAAGCTGGCGGCGCTCAATGCCGAGTATCGGGACGCCTTGCCGGGAAAGTTCGCCGACATCGATGCGCTGTGGGCGAAGCGTGCGGATGCGGGGGCGCTTGCTGATTTGCACCGGTTGCTGCATACCATGGCCGGATCGGCCAAGGTATTTGGTTTTGCCGCGCTGGGTGCGGCTGCGCGCGAGGTGGAAGGCGTGCTGACGCCACTCGTCAAGGGGGGGAGCCCGCCAGATGCAAAGGATCTTTCGCGCATTGAGGGCCTGTTCGAAGTGCTGCGGCAATCGGCACGATGAAGGCGTGTCGCGACAATGCCTGAGGTGACGAACGCCCGTGTGCGGGCGCGCTTTTCGTTCAGCGTCAAGATCAATTTCATCCTCGGTCTTGGCCTCGCCATCCTGGTGGCCGTAGGCACGCTGGCCTATCGCAGCATCGACGAGTTGGTGGATGCCAGCCGCTACGAGGGAACGGCGCTCATCCAGCTGGGACACCTTGAAGCCTTCATCGCCCAGGTCAAGCGTATCGAGTCGGCGCAACGCAAGTACGTGCTGACCGGCAGTGCTGCGGACCTTTCGGTGTATCGAGCCGCGCGGGTGGAAGCCAGCCTGGACATTCGCGGCATGGTCAGCGGGGTTGAGAGCCTCGACCAGCGGAGAATTCTGCGCGAACTGGAGCGCCTGGCGGACGATCGGATGCGACGGCTCGACACGGTAGCCGAGGTTCGCGCGAAGGCGGGACTGGAGGCGGCAACACGACTAGTCCGGGCTTCGGCCACCGACGCGCTGAATCGCGAGATCGACACACTGGCGGAACAATTCCGTGCGCGTACCCTGCGTTCGTTGCGGGTGAGCCAGGAGGACGCGGCCTTCAGTGCCGGCACCACCGGGTTTCTCATTGCGTGGGGCATCTTGTTCGCGCTGACGCTGCTGGTATGGGCCATGGTGGTCATTCATCGCCATCAGGCGCACCGGCGCGCAGCCGAGGAAGCCCTGCGCGCCAGCGAAAAGCAATTGCGCCTGATTACCGACGCCGTGCCGGCGCTCATCGGCTACGCCGATCGCGAGGGCCGGATGCAGTTCCACAACAAGCCATTTGAGCGCTGGCTGGGCCGACCGGCCGAGCGCCTGCACGGCTTTACGTTGCGCAACCTCCTCGGCACGGAGACCTACGACCGCATCGAGCCGCACATTGCACACGTGCTGGCCGGACAGCCCGCGCAGTTCGAATTTCCGTTTTCGAGCGATGGCGATCGCGCCGGATACTTCTCGGCCCAGTTGGTGCCGCGCGAGGATGCGCAAGGGCGAACTTTGGGGTTTTACCTGCTGATTACCGACATCACCGCGCTGAAAGAAGTCGACCGAATGAAGAGCGAATTCGTCTCCACTGTCAGCCATGAGTTGCGCACGCCGCTGACCTCGATCCGTGGTTCCCTTGGCCTCATTGCCGCGGGGGTGACTGGCGCGCTGCCGGACAAGGCGCGCCAGCTGGTCGCGATCGCAGTCGAGACTTGCGAACGCCTGGTGCGACTCGTCAACGATATCCTCGACACCGAAAGGATGGCGTCGGGCAAGATGGACATGAAGTTCGAGGTCATCGAATTGGGCAAGCTGGTCGAGCGCTCCATCGTTGCCAACGAGGGTTTTGCCGCGACGCACGGCGCCAGGGTACGGTGCGATGCGGGGCAGCCGCCGCTGCTGGTGCGAGTGGATCAGGATCGTCTGGTGCAGGTGGTGATCAACCTGTTGTCCAACGCGTGCAAGTTTTCCGCGCCCGGTGGACAGGTGGACGTCGCGATCATTCGTCGCGACAAATGGGCACGCCTGAGCGTGAGCGACAACGGCCCCGGTGTGCCGGTGAATTTTCGCGCGCAACTGTTCGAGCGTTTCGCGCGCTCCGATTCCAGCGATGCGCGGCGTGCCGGCGGCACCGGGCTGGGGCTCAGCATCTGCCGCGGCATCGTCGAGCGTTTTGGCGGCAGGATTGCCTTCGAGGAGCGTGCCGGCGGCGGCAGCACTTTTTATTTCGAGATACCCATCGTGGAGCAGGCGTGAGCGCCGACAAGGACGAAGAACTGAAGAAGATCATGCTGGTGGAGGACGACGCCGACATTCGCACCGTTGCCACCATGGCCCTGGAGATGGTGGGTGGCATGCAAGTGCATGCCTTTGGATCCGGTGAGGAAGCGATTGCCGCCGTGGCGGGTGTTGCGCCCCAACTCATCGTGCTCGACGTGATGATGCCGGGAATGAACGGCCCGGAGGTCCTGGTGCGCATTCGCGAGCGTGTCGAGACCGCGGACATTCCGGTGGTATTCATGACTGCGAAGGTGCAGCCCGAGGAAGTCGAGCGCCTGCGGGCGCTGGGCGTGCTCGAGGTGGTCGCGAAACCCTTCGACCCGATGACGCTGGCCGACACCATCAAGGCGCTGTGGGCGAAAAGACCTCGAGGTTGAGGTCAGTAGTTACTGTGCATGCTCAGGTTGGGCGAGGGCGTGCCTGCCTGCACCAGGGAATCGAGTGTTATAAGATCAGTGAAGCAGCGGCTGCAAGCTTGTGCGGCGGTAAAAGGGGTCTGACGGAACGGGAGGTGCAGCGATGGAACACCAGAATTCGTACGATGTCGTGGTGGTCGGCTCCGGCGGGGGTGGGTTCGCCGCGGCCCTGACCGCCGCCAAGCTGGGCCTGAGCGTGGCCATCGTCGAGAAGGATGCGGTCTATGGCGGTACCACCGCCCGGTCGGGCGGCGCGCTATGGATTCCGGCCAATCATCATGAAGCGGCGGCGGGATACAAAGACTCCGCTGACGCGGCGCGCATGTACCTGCGCGAGGAAATCGGCGATTTTTTTGATGCCGACCGGATCGAGGCCTATCTGCAAGTCGGCCCGAAGATGGCGAAGTTCCTGGAAGACGAGACTGAGGTGAAGTTCTTCCCGTACGGGTTGCCGGACTACCATTCCGACCTCGACGGTGCCGGCCAGGGAGGACGGCCCCTGGTGTGCCAGCCCTACGATGGCCGCAACCTCGGCAAGAACCTTCGCAACCTGCGGCCGCCGCTGCGGGAAATCACCTTTGCCGGCATGATGTTCAGCGGCAGCCAGGAGGAGCTGAAGCACTTCTACAACTTCACCAAGTCGCTGACGTCCTTCATGTATGTCACGCGGATGTTTGCCCGCAGCGCCTGGCAGATCCTGCTGCACGGACGCACCGTCCAGTTGAAGGGCGGCAACGCGCTGGTTGCGCGGCTGGCCAAGACGGCGTTCGAAATCGGCATCGACATCCGCCTTTCGTCCCCCGCCCGCGAACTCATCATCGAGGACGGCGTGGTGCGCGGGGTGGTCATCGACGGGCCCGCAGGTGGGTCCATGGGCCGCGTGCGCATCCTCGCGAAGAAAGGCGTGGTCCTCGCTGCAGGCGGCTTTCCCCACGACCCCAAGCTGCGCTCGCAGTTCTTCGCGCAGGACCCCGATGGCACGCAGACGCGCTCACCCGCTGCGGAAGGCAACACGGGCGACGGGCTCAACCTCGCGAGTTCGGCCGGCGGCGCCATCCGCTCCAACATGTACCAGCCGGGCGCGTTGATGCCGATTTCCGAGCCCATCCTCGAAGGCGGCCGCAAGGGCACCTTCCCGCACCTGGTGGACCGCTACAAGCCCGGCATGATCGCCGTGACCCGCAAGGGCGTGCGCTTTTGCAACGAATCCAATTCCTATCACGACTTCTGCATCGCCATGACGGCGCTCAATGAAGGTTCGGACCCCGGCGTCTACATCGTGTGCGACCACCGGGCCCTGCGCAAATACGGCCTCGGGTTCGTCAAGCCTTTCCCGGTGCCGTACGGCGCGCAATTGCGCAGCGGCTACCTGAAGCGCGGCAAGACGGTGCGCGAACTCGCCGCCGCCATCGGCGTGCCGGCCGACGCCCTCGAGAAGACCGTCGCCAAGTACAACCAAGGCGCCCGCAACGGGCAGGACCCCGAATTCGGACGCGGCAGCACGGCCTACAACCGCTTCTTAGGCGACGTGGAGCACAAGCCCAATCCCTGCGTCGCGCCGCTCGAAGAAGGCCCCTTCTATGCCGTGCGCGTGCGCATGGGCACCATCGGGACCTATGTGGGCATCTCCACCGACCGGAACGCGCGCGTGCTCGATGGCAGCGGCAAGCCGATCCCCGGCCTCTACGCGGCCGGTAACGACAGCGCCAGCGTGTTCGGTGGCTATTACCCGGGGCCCGGCATCACCCTGGGTCCGGCGTTCACCTTCGGCTATCTGGCGGCCCACCACCTCGCGGGCAAGCCGCTGCAGGTGGAGCCGGCCGCCGGTGAGCGACGCGCGGTGAGCAAGGCCGCGGCGATCTGAGACAACCGCTCATCGGGTTGAACTGATCGACTCCGCCCCCTGGATCCTTTCAAAGTGCCGAGGGCGAAAATACGCCAAAGTCTATGTCAGTAAATACGTCATATAGCCATGGATGGTTTGGCGCTAGTAATTAAACTGGCAGTATTAATGGCTGCTATCCCAGGCCGGTCCGATGACGATCTTGCCGAAGTGCGTGCGCCCCTGCATGCACGCATAGGCGCCCCTGGCGTCCTCGAAATCGAACACCTTGTCCACCACCGGGTGCAGGGCGTGGCGAGCGATGGCGCGGTTCATGGCCTCGAAGTCGTCGCGGCTGCCCACGCCGATGCCGTGCACCGAAATGTGCCGCGCGATGATGCCGGTCACGGTGAGGTCGACCTTGCGCCCGCCCATCCAGCCGATGAAGCTGATGCGCCCGCCATGGCGCACGCACTTGAGGGTCTTGGCAAAGTCGCCCACCACCTCGACCACCACGTCCACCCCGCGCCGGTCGGTAAAAGCCTGGACGTCCTTTTCCCACTCTGCGTTCGCGGCATAGTTGATCACATGGTCGGCGCCCAGCGCCTTGAGGCGTTCGAGCTTGGCATCGCTGGATGAGGTGGCGATGACGCGTGCGCCAAACAGCTTGGCCAGTTGCAGCGCGAATATCGACACCCCGCCGGTGCCCTGCACGAGCACGGTGTCGCCTGCCGAGAGCGCACCGAATCCGCATAGCGCCACCCAGGCGGTGACGCCGGCACAGGGCAGCGTCGCCGCCTCCTCGAAGGACAGGTGCGCGGGGAGTTGGACCAGTTCTTCCTCGCCCCGCAGCACGTATTCGGCGAGCATGCCGTCTTCGCTGCCGCCGCGGTCGCCCATGTCGGTGTCGGCCTGGCGTGCGCCGCCGACCCAGCCGCGGGCGAAGGTTGCCGCTACCCGGTCGCCCACCGCCACGCGCGTCACGCCCGGGCCGACGGCCGCTACCTCGCCCGCGCCGTCGGACAAGGGGATCACGCCTGTCAGCGGATTGCGCATGTACTTGCCCCAGGCAATCAACAGGTCGCGGTAGTTGATGGAGTTGGCGCGCACGCGCACCAGCGCTTGGCCGGGCCCGGGTGTCGGCGCGATCTCCGTATGGAGGACGATGCCTTCGATGCTGCCAGGCGTGTCGAGTCGATACAGTTTCATGGTGTTGCTCCGCAAGGTGATGGCCGCAGCGTAGCAGATTCATGTGGCCGCTCCCGGTGTTGGTCGCGGTGCGACAGGGCCTGGCGCGTTCATGGCGCGCGGGCGATTGGGGCTAGAATCCGCGCAGCGCGTCGAGCACGCCGGTCGCGGCGGGGGCAGCCAAGGCGACTGCCGATCGAGGCGACGGGTAGGTGCAAGAATTGGGGAAGCGCTGATAAAGCCCTGACAATGAGAAAATCAATGACCAGCTTGCCTCTGGAGTCCGGGGATTTACACGGGGGCAGGCCCCCTTGTTCAGTGTTTCCTTCATGAACCCAACATCACCCCTTTCCCTGATTCTGCGCGCACTCGCTTTCGCGGCCCACAAGCACCGCGACCAGCGCCGCAAGGACCCGCAGGCCTCGCCCTACATCAACCATCCGATCGCGCTGGCCAATGTGCTGCGCAATGAGGGCGGGATCGAGGATCCCACGGTAATCTGCGCGGCCTTGCTGCACGACACGATCGAAGACACCGAAACGACGCCAGAGGAACTGGAGCAGGCTTTCGGTTTGGCCATCCGCGATATCGTGCTGGAAGTGACCGATGACAAGTTGCTGCCGAAAATGCAGCGCAAGCGCCTGCAGGTGCTGCATGCATCCGGGCTGTCGGATGCGGCGAAATTGGTGAAGCTTGCCGACAAGATCTGCAACCTGCGCGATATTGCCAGCGACCCGCCGGTCAACTGGGACCTGGCGCGCCGGCAGCAGTATTTCGACTGGGCCAAGCAGGTGATGGCCGGCGTGCGTGGCGTGCATCCGCAGCTGGAGCAGATTTTCGACGCGGCCTGCGTCGCGCGCCCGGACTGAAGCGCGCCGGCGCGGTTTTTCCTGCTGTGCCCGCTGGCGGAGTGCCGAGGTAAGATAGTGGCTCCATGTCCACTTTGCCCTCTTCCCTGGCCCACGCCATGGGCATCGACCTGAGCGACCGCAACACGCGCGCGCTGGCGGCCTGCATCGTGGCCTCGCTGGCGCTGCATGCTGCGGTGCTGCTGCTGTTTCCGGGTCTGCGCGAAGGCCGGCCCGCCGTCGCCGTGGCGTCGAAGGTGCTGTCGGCGCGCATTACACCGAAAAGCGAGTTTTCCGAGAGCCCG
Organism: Burkholderiales bacterium; assembly: GCA_964201515.1. Taxonomy (GTDB): domain Bacteria; phylum Pseudomonadota; class Gammaproteobacteria; order Burkholderiales; family SG8-39; genus CAIYPG01. The sequence goes on along the minus strand of CAXNGL010000013.1, from coordinate 8,618 downwards.
GAGATCAAGCCGGAGATTCGCCCGATTCCCCCGACTGCCCCGCCGCCTCCACCCAAGATGGAGGCTCCCCGCCCGGTGCTGACCGCGCCGTCGCCCGCGCCCGCGGCGCCGCGCGTCGCGGAACCGCCCCCACAGCCGGTCCCGACACCGCCGCCCGCGCAGGCCGCGCCGCCTGCACCTGCACCTGTGGCCCCGCCGCCGCCCGCGGCACCTGCGGCGTCACCTGCCGTGCCTGCGCAGCCGCGCCCGGCTGAAGGGCCTGCTCCCGCCGCGCAAGCCGAGGGCGTCGACCAGGGTACGCTCGAGCGTTTTCGCATGGAGATCCTGGCCGCCACGCGCCGTTATCGCCGCTATCCGGCGCAGGCAATGGAAAAGGGGTGGCAGGGCAAGGTGGAGATCCGGCTCACGATCGGCGCCAATGGCGTGACGCAGAGTTACGTCATCAAGGCGTCCAGCGGCTTTCAGATGCTGGATGAGACCGCGCTTGACATGGTGAAGAAGGGCAGGCCGCTGGTGCAGGTCCCGCCGTCCTTGCGCGGGCGCGAGTTCGTCGTCGATGTGCCGGTGATTTTCGACCTGAAGTCGGGGTAGCGGGAACGGCACTGACTCAAGGGTTTTTGGCTCGTCCCCTCCGGCTGCGAGCGGCATACTGAAGATCGTTGTTTTCGCGCGGATGGCTTCATCATCCGCGCAAAAACAACGATCCGCACCAACGGATTTTTCGTTGGTGCAGGTTTTGGCAGCGCTGCCGCGGGCCAACCGCGTTTTTGTACGGATAAATACCATCCGTACAAAAACGCGGTTTCTGAATAAAGCACAGTCGGTTAATTCTTTGTGTCGGATTTCGGCGCTTAGGTAAGCGCCATTGCTGCAAGGGGAATCGCGTGGCCTGCTACGCAGGCTCGGTCGCGCCGCTAGAGGAACCGCGCGGCCAATATGGCACACGCAGGATGCAGTTCAGGCCACCCTTGCCGTCGCGCCGAGCGTTTTCGGGCCCTGGATAGAAATGCTGTTCCCGACCGCGGGCGCTTGCGAGAACGCCACGATGTGATCGACGGCAAGCCGGATGCCGATGCGCTCGCCGATGGCATGGTTGTGGTGGCTGGCCACCAGGGACATGACTTTGCGGCCGCTGTCCAGCTTCAGCGTGTAGAGGATGTCGGCGCCACGAAACGCCTTTTGCAGGATCTCGGCGGTGGTCGTACTGGCCTCGTCGTGCACGATGTCGTCGGGCCGCAGCAGCACATCCACCTTGCAGCCCTGCCCGCAGGCGTTGCAGCCGATCCGGCACGCGGGTGGCACGTAACCGTTTAGCAGGCCGAGTTCGATCTCCACCTGGTCCTCGCGCAGCACAGCGCCCGGCACGAAGGTGCCCTGGCCGATGAAATCGGCGACGAAGCGCGTGGCCGGACGATGGTAGAGGTTGTAGGGCGTGTCCCATTGCTCGATGTGGCCGGCATTCATCACGCCGATCTCGTCGGCTATCGAGAACGCTTCGTTCTGATCGTGCGTCACCAGCAGTGCCGTGAAGCCGTTGCGCTTGATGATGTCGCGCAGCTCGTGGCCGAGCCGGTCGCGCAGTTCCACATCAAGGTTGGAGAAGGGTTCGTCGAGCAACACCAGGTCGGGCATCGGTGCCAGGGCGCGGGCGAGGGCCACGCGCTGCTGCTGCCCGCCGGAGAGCTCATGCGGGTACTTGTCGCCATGGCCGTCGAGCCCGACGATGCCGATCAATTTGTTGACGCGGCGGATGCGTTCGGCGCGGGCCAGGTGCTTGATGCCGAACTCGACGTTACGCGCCACCGTGAGGTGCGGGAACAGCGCATAGTCCTGGAATACCATGCCGACACGGCGCCGCTCCGGCGGCAGCAGCGTGTCGGTGCCCGAGACGACCGTGCCGTTGACGCGGATCTCGCCTTCGCTCACTGATTCGAAGCCGGCGATGGCGCGCAGCACCGTGGTCTTGCCGCAGCCGCTGGATCCCAGCAGGCAGCCGATGCTGCCGCGCTTGAGCGAAAACGACAGCTTGCGCACCACTTCCACCTGGCCATAGGCCACACGCACGCCATCCAGCGACAACAGGGGTGCGTCCGGCGGCGTCTCCGGCTGAACTTCGCCCTCCAGCATTGGCTTGGTCTCCATCCTCGCTCGATTATAGGCGGGGAGCACAGTCCCAACAAGAATCATTCCTGTCTAGGGGTGGGCGCTCGGGAGGCCGAGCATCTACAATTCGCACCATGACGAATGCTGTTGCAGTTGCCGGCAAAGTGGGCGGGACAAGCCGCCAGCGCCCGCTCGGGCCGTTGGGCTGGGCCAGCATCGTGCTGGCGATCATGCTGGCTGCACCGATCATCGTCGTGGTGAGCCATGTGTTCATTCCCTCACAGGGCACCTGGAGCCATCTTGCCCAGACCGTGCTGCCGGAGTACGTGGGGACCACCCTGATCGTGCTTGTCGGTGTGGCCATCGGCGTCAACGCGATCGGGATTTTCGCGGCATGGTTCGTTGCCTGGTTCCGCTTTCCCGGGCGCGGCTTTCTCGAGTGGGCGTTGATTCTGCCGCTGGCCATGCCGGCCTATGTCATGGCCTATGCCTATACCGACTTCCTGCAGTTCGCCGGGCCGGTGCAGAGCGAGTTGCGCGCATTGACGGGCTGGAAGGCGCGCGAGTACTGGTTCCCGGAAGTGCGTTCCATCTGGGGCGCCATCGTCATGTTCTCGTTCGTGCTTTATCCCTATGTCTACCTCATTGCGCGCTCGGCGTTCCTCGAGCAGTCGATGAGTCTCATCGAGGCAGGCCGGCAGATGGGCCGCGGCGTGTGGGGCACCTTCTTTTCCGTCGGGTTGCCGCTGGCACGCCCGGCCATCGCCGCCGGCACTTCCCTCGCGCTGATGGAAACGCTGGCCGATTTCGGCACCGTGTCGTACTTCGCCGTGAACACCTTCACCGCCGGCATCTATCGCGCCTGGTACTCGATGGGCGACCAGGTGGCGGCGGCACAGCTGGCGGCGCTGCTGCTGGCCTTCGTCGCCCTGCTGGTGTTCCTCGAGCGCTGGAACCGCGGCCGCGCACGCTACGATAACGTCGCCTCGCAACCGATGAACCGCCCGCAAGTGCTGCGCGGCTGGCGCAGCTGGCTGGTGGTGGCGCTGTGCCTGGTGCCGCCGCTGATCGGCTTTCTCCTGCCCGCCGGGATTCTCGCCCAGGTGGTGTGGACGGAGACGGAGCCGCTGCTCACGGGCCGCTTCTACGGCCTGATCGGCAATAGCCTGTTCCTCGCCGGCGTGACCGCGGCCATTGCCGTGGGCCTGGCCGCGCTGCTCGCGTATTCGGCGCGCGTGGTCAAGCGCAATGAAGTGAGTTTCGCCAATCGCATTGCCGGCCTGGGCTACGCGGTGCCGGGCGCGGTGATCGCTGTCGGCATCCTGGTGCCGGTGACGCGCCTGGACAACCTCATCGCCGGCTGGGCCGAAGCGCAGTTCGGCGTGAAGCTCGGACTGCTCTTTACCGGCAGCATTGCGGCGCTGGTGTACGCCTACCTGGTGCGCTTTCTCGCCGTGGCCCTGCAGACCGTGGAGGCCGGCCTCACCAAGGTACGCCCCAGCATGGAGGATGCGGCACGCGTGCTGGGTCTCACGCCAGCGCAAACGCTGGCGCGCGTGCACATCCCCATCCTGCGCGGCACGCTGCTCACCGCGGGCCTCATGGTGTTCGTCGACGTGATGAAGGAACTGCCCGCAACGTTCGCCATGCGGCCGTTCAATTTCGACACGCTGGCCGTGCAGGCCTACAACATGGCCAAGGACGAGCGCCTGCCCGAGGCCGCGGCGGCCTCGCTGGTGATCGTAGCAGTGGGTCTCGTGCCCCTGCTGGTGCTGTCGCGCGCCATCGCGCGCACGCGTAGTGGCCGGCGTGTCGACAACTGACGCCGTCTAGCGTCGTGACGCGCAGCGCAAGTTCACGGGAATTGCGGTGGGATGTCTTTTGCTACGTGGTCGACAACTACGGCGATGCCGCCGTGTGTTGGCGGCTGGCGCGTGAATTGGCGGCGCGAAGTCGGTCTGCGGGTCGCGAGGGCAATGATGGTCGCGTAAGGCTGTGGATCGATGACCTCCGGGCGCTGCAGGCCCTGTGCCCCGAGGTCGACGCGCAGGCATTGCGCCAGCGCGTCGCCGGCGTCGAGGTGCTGCTCTGGCAACGTGAGCAACCGTTCGACATGGACGCAGCGGGTGCGCCCGCCGAGGTAGCGATCGATGCCTTCGGCTGCGGGCTCCCTGATGCCTATGCCGGGGCGATGGCCGTGCGCCAGCCGGCGGCGCTGTGGATCACGCTCGAGTACCTGAGCGCCGAGTCTTGGGTGGCCTCGCATCATGGCCTGCCGTCACCGCCGCCGCGCCTCGCAGTGCAGCGCTATTTCTTTTTTCCGGGCTTTACGCCGGACACCGGCGGGCTCATCAAGGAGGCCGATCTGGATATCCGGCGCCGGGCTTTCCAGTCCGATCAGAAGGTGCGCGATGCGTTCTGGCGGGCCAGGGGTTTTTCGCCGGTAGCGAAAGACGCGTTCACCGTGTCGCTATTCGGCTATGAAAATCCCGGTGTGGCCGCATTGCTGGGTGCCTGGGGGAATGGGCAAACGCCGGTCGTTGCCGCCTTGCCGCCGGGAAGGTTGCGACCCCAGGTGCTGGCGTACTTCGGCGTATTGGATGCCGGCGACGGTGCCGCCATCGGCACGGTGCTGCGGCAGGGCAATCTGGAGGTTCGCCTGCTGCCGTTTCTGGCGCAGTCTCACTACGATGAACTGCTGTGGTCGTGCGACTGCAACTTCGTGCGCGGCGAAGACTCGTTCGTGCGCGCGCAGTGGGCGGCAAGGCCTTTGGTTTGGCATATCTATGCGCAGGCCGAAGATGTTCATTGGGCGAAACTGGATGCCTTCCTCGAGCGGTGGTGCACGGGGCTTGCACCGGACATCGCAGTCACGGTCAGAAATTTTTGGCATGCGTGGAACGGCCGTGGCGACTGCAGAGCCGCTTGGGAAACCATGATGGTGCATCGGCAGGTACTGGCAGGACACGCGGGCAAATGGCCGAAAGCGCTTGATTTGGCCGGGAATTTGGCCGAAAAGCTGGCCCAATTCTGCGCCGATCGGTTAAAATCGCCGGCCTCTTGAATCCGCCGCCGCATTGCGCCGCAACAACGCGTCATGCATCCGGGGCAAGCACCCGCGGCAAGCACCCGCGGCAGTAACGCAGTGAAACCAAACCCAAGGTAAAGCGAATATGAAAATCGCCCAGGAAGTGCGTGCAGGAAACGTCATCATGGTCGGCAAGGATGCTCTGGTGGTGCAGAAGGCCGAGTTCAGCAAGTCCGGCCGCAATGCATCGGTCGTGAAGATGAAGCTGAGGAACCTCTTGACCGGTGCCGGCAGCGAGACTGTCTACCGCGCCGACGACAAGTTCGAGATGGTCAACCTGGATCGCAAGGACGTCACATACTCGTACTTTGGCGACCCGTTCTATGTGTTCATGGACGCGGAGTTCAACCAGTACGAAGTCGACAAGGAAAACATGGGTGATGCGCTGAACTACCTGGAAGAGGGCATGCCCGCCGAAGTGACCATGTACAACGACCGCCCGATTTCGGTGGACATCCCGCAGACCGTGGTGCGCGAGATCATCTACACCGAACCGGCAATTCGCGGCGATACCTCGGGCAAGGTGATGAAGCCGGCCAAGCTGAAGACCGGCTTCGAGATCCCGGTGCCGTTGTTCTGCGCCACCGGCGACAAGATCGAAATCGACACCCGCACCAACGAGTACCGCTCGCGCTCCAAGGGCTGATCCAGGACCTCGCTTCTGCGAGACAAATTGAAAAGGGCGCCGCCGGCGCCCTTTTCAATTACAGCGCCGTTGGCCTATTTGAACCCGACCCTGTCGGCAATGCGCTGCGCCGCCGGCTGGTTGTTGCCCAGCCGCGCCACATTGATGACATCGCTCTTGAACTCGCCCATCGAGGTCAGTGCTGCGTTGTTGATCTTCACCCCGCGCACCGTGGGCCACTCGTTGTTGCCCTCGGCGAAGTAGCGCTGGGCATCGTCGCCGGCGAGGTGCTCGAGGAATTTCACCGCGGCCTCCTTGTGTGGCGCGTTCTTCAGCATGCCGCCGCCGGATATGTTCATGTGCGTGCCGCGATTGGCCTGGTTGGGGAACACATAGCCGAGCTGGTCGGTCGCCGCCTTCTCGTTGGGCCGGGTCGAGCGCATCAGTCGCGCGATGTAGTAGGTGTTGGCCACCGCGATCTTGCATTCGCCGGCGGCCGCGCCCATGAGCTGGTCCGAGTCGCCGCCCTTGGGCGCGCGCGCCAGGTTGCCGTTGAGGCCCTTCACCCATTCTTCGGCTTTCGCCTCGCCGTTGTGGGCGATGAGGCTCGCCACCAGCGACAGGTTGTAAGGGTGGGTGGAGGATCGGATGCAAATGGAATTCTTCCACTTGGGATCGGCAAGGTCTTCATAGTTGGCGAGTTCGCCAGGCTTGACCTGGGACTTGTTGTAGGCGATCACGCGCGCTCGTGCCGAAAAACCGAACCATTGTCCCGCCGGGTCGCGGTAGGCGGCAGGAATGCGCGACTCGAGCAGCGCCGACTTCACCGGTGCAAAAATGCCGGCCTGCTCGGCGCGCCAGATGCGACCCACGTCCACGGTGATGAACACATCGGCCGGGCTGTTGGCGCCTTCGCTCTTGATGCGCTCGAAGAGGGCATCCTCGCCGCCCTCGATGCGGTTGACGGCGTAACCGGTCTGCTTGGTGAAGCTGGTGTAGAGGGCCTCGTCCGTCTGGTAGTGGCGCGCGGTATAAAGGTTCAGCACCTTCTCCCGCGCGGCTACTGGAACAGCCACCGCAGTGCCAAGCAGTGCGACAATGATCGAGTCTCGTAAGGCTATTCTGAAGTGGGGTCGCATAATAAAATCTTCAATAATCATAAGGTTAAAAATTTTATGTGGATATTTTAATAGGAATGATTCTCAAATGCAACGAATAAGAACAGTTCTCATTCAGGTGATTTGAAGGCTAGTGCTTGCTGACGAAGCGTGTCTTGACCTATATCAAGAATCGGCTGACATTGAGCTGTCGAAGGGTTGCCGAAGCGGCAGCGCATGCGCTGCACCCTAGAATCGCGCATTGAGACGAACACAGGATGTTGCAGTGACGATCCCTATGCTTCCCCATGCGGCACCTTCCTTGCGAGCCATTGCCGGCAAGCAACGGGCAAGAACATCCCTCGTGCACTGGGTCACCCGGCTTGCCGTTGCAGGATCACTCGCCATTGGCGCCTGCGCAAGTGCGCCGCCCCCAGTGACGACAGCGCCTGCGCCCGCAGCAGTGGCGCCGCCACCGCCCCCCAGGATCGCGCTCGCCCTGGGCGGCGGCGCGGCGCGCGGCTTCGCGCATGTGGGCGTGATCAAGGCCCTCGAAGCGCAAGGCATCGTGCCTGATTTCATTGTCGGGACCAGCGCCGGCAGCCTGGTGGGTGCCCTGTACGCCAGCGGCATGTCCGGATTCGACCTGCAAAAGGCCGCGCTCGCCATGGACGACACCACGGTGGCCGACTGGTCGCTGCCCAATCGCGGCGTGATCAAGGGTGAGGCGTTGCAGGACTACGTCAATGCGACCCTTGGAGGACGCGTCATCGAGCGCCTGCCACGAACGCTCGCCATCGTCGCCACCGACCTGCAGTCGGGCGAGGCCATCGTCTTTCGCACCGGCAACACCGGGCTGGCGGTGCGCGCCTCCTCCTCCGTGCCCGGCGTGTTCCAGCCGGCGCGCATTGGCAATCGCGACTATGTCGACGGCGGCCTGGTGAGCCCGGTGCCGGTGCGCATCGCCAGGGGACTCGGCGCGGACGTGGTGATCGCCGTGGACATCTCCTCCAGGCCGCGCGAGCAAAAGACTGCCAGCAGCATCGAAGTGCTGTTGCAGTCCTTCGCCATCATGGGGCAGAGCATTGCAGCCTTGGAACTGCGTGAGGCAGACGTGGTGGTGCGGCCCGCCATTGCCGGCATCGCCGGCACCGATTTCAATGCCAAGCATCTGGCGATCCTCGAGGGCGAGCGCGCCATGCAGAAGGAGATGCCCGCACTGCGCGCCAGGATTGCGGCCGCGGTGTCGGCAATCGCTGCGCGTCAGGCAGCCAGGCCGTAGAGGCGAACGGCGTTGCTTGACTTGCGCTGGTCCTGCACGTTCAAGTGTGTCCGGCAGTAGTCTTCGGGCTCGTTGACGAGCGCGTCGGTGGAAATGCTGCGGTATTCCATGGGCGCCAGTAGCGAAAATGGTGTCTGGCGCAACGCATCGCACTCAACCGAGCTTTCGGCAGCCTTCGATCCATTGCCGGGCCTGCGTCGTCATGGCGTCGGCCTCCGAGGCCAGCGTGATGACGCGAAAGCCGCGTTCGATGTACTTGCCTGCCTGCTCGGGATTGCGCGCGAGGATGCCTGCGATCAGGTTGCGCTTCTTGCATTGCTGCAGCATGTTTTCGATTTCCGCGGCCACTGCCGGGTCGAGCGCTCCCTCCGTGGACTTGCCCATCGACAGCGACAGGTCCATGGCGCCGATGTAGATGCCGTC
>CAXNGL010000012.1:0-23865 GCA_964201515.1 Burkholderiales bacterium | reverse complement strand
ATACAGGGAGAGGATATCCCTCCCTTCAAGGCGGGCCTGCCGAGTTACACGCGACCGGTGCGTGCCCATGTGAAGAGACTCCTTCCGCGTTAGCTCCGGCTGATAGGCAGGATATTGGCTTGCCTGTGCGGCAAAACCTCGCTTGAGGTCGCCAGATTTGGCTATAATTCAGCGTTTTACGCAATACCCCAGCACGCCAAGCCAGCGGAACCCATCCCTCGGGTCCGGGCAGACGATAAAAACGGGGTCTCTTACTGGAGGAACTATGGAAGCAGGTCTTTGGTTCGCACTCATTTGTGCGCTCATCGCCATCGTGTACGGCGGATTGTCCACACAATGGATCCTTGCCCAGCCCACGGGCAATGAGCGCATGCGCGAAATTGCGCTGGCGATCCAGACCGGCGCCAATGCCTACCTGAATCGCCAGTACACGACGATTTCCGTTGTCGGCGTCATCTTGTTCGTGGTGATCGGGTTTGCCTTGAATTGGATGACTGCGATTGCCTTCGCCATCGGCGCGATCCTGTCCGGCGCGACGGGCTATATCGGCATGAACGTCTCTGTCCGCGCCAACGTGCGCACGGCGCAAGCGGCAACCAAGGGGTTGAACGAAGCCCTGACGGTGGCCTTCCGTGGCGGCGCCATCACCGGCATGCTGGTGGTCGGCCTCGGCCTGCTCGGCGTTGCCGGCCTGTACGCATTCCTGGTGTCCGGCTCCACTGGGGCATTGTCCGAAGTCATCAAGCCGCTGGTGGGCTTTGGCTTTGGCGGCTCGTTGATCTCGATATTCGCGCGTCTTGGCGGCGGCATTTTCACCAAGGGTGCCGACGTCGGTGCCGATCTGGTGGGCAAGGTTGAAGTGGGGATTCCCGAAGATGACCCGCGCAACCCGGCCGTTATCGCAGACAACGTCGGCGACAACGTCGGCGACTGCGCCGGCATGGCGGCTGACCTGTTCGAGACCTACGCGGTGACCTTGATCGCGACCATGATTCTGGGCGCGCTGATCGTCAAGACTGCATCCACCGCTGCGGTGGTGTATCCGCTGGTGATCGGCGGTTTCTCCATCATTGCCTCCATCATCGGCTGCATGTTCGTCAAGATCATTCCGGGCAAGAAGATCATGAGCGCGCTTTATCGCGGCCTTATTGTTGCAGGCGTGCTGGCGCTGATCGCCTTCTACCCGCTCACCGACTGGATCATGGGCGACCTGCTCAAGAATGTGACTTTCGATATCAGTGGCCGCGCGACCACGATTACCGCCTGGCACCTTTACGGAACGGCCGTGATCGGCCTGGTCCTGACGGCGCTGATGGTCGTGATCACCGAGTACTACACCGCAACCGAGTACTCGCCGGTGCAGCATATTGCGCAGGCGTCGACGACGGGTCACGGCACCAACATCATTGCCGGCCTTGGCGTATCGATGAAGGCTACCGCTTGGCCGGTGATTGCCGTATGCGTATCCATCCTGCTGGCCTATAACCTGGCCGGCCTGTATGGCATCGCCATTGCGGCGACTTCCATGCTGTCGATGACCGGCATCATCGTCGCACTCGACGCTTATGGCCCGATCACCGACAACGCCGGCGGCATCGCCGAGATGTCAGACCTGCCGGACTCCGTTCGCGCAGTGACCGATCCGCTGGATGCGGTGGGCAACACCACCAAGGCGGTAACCAAGGGCTACGCCATCGGTTCTGCGGGCCTCGCCGCGCTGGTGCTGTTTGCCGACTACACGCATGCGCTCGAGCATGCCGGCAAGACGCTGACTTTCGACCTGTCCAACCACATGGTGGTGGTCGGCCTTCTCATCGGCGGCCTGATCCCTTACCTCTTCGGCGCCATGGCGATGGAAGCGGTTGGGCGGGCTGCCGGTTCCGTGGTGGTGGAAGTGCGCCGCCAGTTCAAGGAAATCCCCGGCATCATGGAAGGCACCGCCAAGCCCGATTACGGCACGGCCGTCGACATGCTGACCAAGGCGGCGATCAGGGAAATGCTGGTGCCCTCATTGTTGCCGGTCGGCGTGCCGATCATCGTCGGCCTGGCCCTCGGGCCGCAGGCACTGGGCGGCGTGCTGATGGGCTCCATCGTCACAGGTCTGTTCGTCGCCATTTCGATGACGACGGGCGGCGGCGCATGGGACAACGCCAAGAAGTACATCGAAGACAATCACTTCGGCGGCAAGGGCTCCGAAGCCCACAAGGCGGCGGTCACCGGCGACACCGTTGGCGATCCTTACAAGGATACGGCCGGTCCCGCGGTGAACCCACTGATCAAGATCATCAACATCGTGGCGCTGATGATCGTGCCACTGATCGTATAAGTCGTATCGCTCCTTCAGGGGGCAAGCACATGGGAGGGGCGGCTCAGGCCGCCCTTGTCATTTCTGGGGCCATGGCGGCGTTGCCAATTGTTATCATCATCAGTAGTGCTAATCCTCCATCCGGACATTAATGAGTAAATTATTATCAATATGTACTGAACTTCATCGATACGGGGTCGGGCCTGTTCCGATAGTGCCGCACCCGTGGGGGAGTGCGTGAGCCTGCTGTCGCGCGTGCTCGGTCCGCGCCGTCGCACGGTGGCGCTCGAGGAGCGGGTGCGTGAATGCATGGCGGCCGGCGATCTGCCGACCGCGCGATCGCTGGTCGAGGAGGCGCTGGCCCTGGCGCCGCGTGCGGGGGCCGTTCACCATCTGTCGGGACTCGTGGCGCTGCGCGAAGGGCGGCCCGATGTGGCGGTTGCGCATCTGCAGACGGCATCCGCCTCCGAGCCGGATTCGGTGCAAATCCGTTATGATTTTGCCGAAGCACTGCGCGTGTCCGGTCGATCGGCCGAAGCACTCGACATGTACCAGGCGGTGCTTCGCGCCATCCCCGAACTGCCAGAGGCTTTGCTGGGATTGGCCGAATCGCTGGCCGACGCCGGCGATACAGCCACCGCCCGACTGACGCTGGAGCGCACCATGGTGCGCATTGACGGCGGTCCCGACAACACAAAAGGCATCAACCGCCGGCGTGCCGGGGTGCTTGCCACACGCCTTTGCGCGGCGCCATCGGCCGATCTGGCCTAGACGATCACCGGATTCCATCCCCATGCCACTCGTGCAACTCTCCGAAGCCTGCCTCGCCTACGGCCACGTGCCGTTGCTCGACCATGTGGATCTCGTGATCGAACCCGGCCAGCGTATCGGCCTGATCGGGCGCAACGGCACCGGCAAGTCCAGCCTGCTGCGGGTGATCGCGGGTACCGCTGCCGCTGACGACGGCAAGGTATGGCGCGCGCCCGGCATGAAGCTGGCCAGCGTCGCGCAGGAGCCGGACCTCAACCCCGAACACACGGTTTTCGAATCGGTGGCGGAGGGACTGGGACAGGCGGCGCAACTGCTGGTGGACTACCACGCGGTCACGCATGCGCTCACCGAGGCCCCTGACGATGAATCGATCTTGAAGCGCCTGCATCACCTGCAGGAAGCGCTGGAGTCGGGTGACGGCTGGACGCTGCAGCACCGCGTGTCGACGACGCTGTCGCGCATGCAACTGGCGGAGGACCTGCGCGTGTCCGAGTTGTCGGGCGGACAAAAGAAGCGCGTGGCGCTGGCGCGGGCGCTGGTGCTCGAGCCCGACATGCTGCTGCTGGACGAACCGACCAACCATCTCGACCTGGCCGGCATCGACTGGCTGGAGGAAGTGATGCGGGCTTACGCTGGCAGCGTGCTGTGCGTCACCCACGACCGGCGCTTCCTCGACAACGTGGCGACCAAGATCCTCGAGCTCGATCGCGGTCTGGCCTCGGAATACCCGGGAAATTTCGCCACTTACGTGCAGGTGAAGGCCGAGGCGCTGGATGCCGAGGCGGTACACCAGAAGAAGTTCGACAAGGTTCTGGCGCAGGAGGAGGTGTGGATCAGGAAGGGCATCGAAGCGCGGCGTACGCGCAACGAAGGCCGCGTGCGGCGCCTGGAGGCGCTGCGCCTCGAGCGCGCCGCGCGGCGCGATCGCGTCGGCAAGGTCGAGCTGGTGGTGGCCTCCGGTGAGCGTTCCGGGAAGCTGGTGGCGGAGCTGGAGGGCGTCACCAAGCGCTTCGGCGCGCGTGCCGTGGTGAAGGATTTCTCCTGCCGCATCATGCGCGGCGACAAGGTGGGCCTGATCGGGCCCAATGGTTCCGGGAAGACCACCCTGCTCAAGCTCATCCTCGGGCAACTGGATGCCGACGAAGGCAGCGTGCGGCTGGGGACCAAGCTCGAGATAGCCTATTTCGACCAGTTCCGCGCCGGCCTGGACGAGGAGGCGACCCTGTCCGACGCCATCAACAAGGGCAGCGACTTCGTTGAAATCAATGGTGCGAGGAAGCACGTCATCAGCTACCTGGGTGACTTCCTGTTCCCGCCGGAGCGCGCGCGCGCGCCGGTGAAGTCTCTGTCCGGCGGGGAGCGCAACCGCTTGCTGCTGGCGCGCCTGTTCAGCCGCCCGGCCAACGTGCTGGTGCTTGACGAGCCCACCAACGATCTCGATATCGAGACACTGGAGCTGCTGGAGGACCTGCTGCAGGATTACACCGGCACCTTGTTCCTGGTCAGCCACGACCGCGCCTTCCTCGACAATGTGGTGACGCAGACCATTGCCTCGGAGGCCGGCCAGGAGGGGCGGTGGAAGGAGTATGCGGGCGGGTATGTGGATTGGCTGAGAGCCTCGCGTGCCGTCAGCTCGGGCGATGCAAAACGTTCAGCTGCGAGCGCGTCTTCCCAACCCGACACCAGCGCCGCAAAGGCGCCTGCGCGAAAGCCGGCCAAGGCCAAACTCAGCTACAAGGAAGCGCGCGAGCTGGCCGGGTTGCCCGAGAGGATCCGGGTGCTGGAGGCCGAACAGACCGGCATCGCTGCGCGGCTTGCCGACGGAGTCCTCTACACCAGGGCAGCCGACGAGGCCAAGGTCTTGAATGAGCGCCTGGCCGCGATTGAAGCCGAGTTGACTCGTGCATTGCTGCGTTGGGAAGAGTTGGAGGGCAGGCAGGCGTAGTAGGTGGGACCGCGCGACCTGCTACGCGACCTCAGCCGCGAAGCGAGCGCGGCCCCCCGGGTTTCGCGGTCAGCGTGATGCGTGCCTGGGCGCACGCCAGTTGCTGCGAATGGCGACGCAGGCGGTGCCCAGGCCGCCGGCCAGCAACCAGAACACCGGCCCCACGCCCATGGCGGCAGTGATGCTGCCTGACAACAGCGGCACGATGGCAAACGACACATTCATCAGCGTGATGCGCAACCCGAGCAATTCGCCAAGGCGCGCGGGCGGTGCGTGCTCGTAGATAAGGGACAGGGTCATCGGACCGCTCAGCCCCAGCCCCACACCGAGCAGTATCCCCAATGCCATCAGGGCCCCGAAGCCGTTGAAGAAGGGGAAGGCAGCCAGGCAGATACTGGCGCTGGCCAGCGACAGGAGCAGGACCTGCCAAGGCGTCAGGCGGCGCACGAACACCGGCAAGACGCTGCGGATCACCACCGTCGTCAGCGAAAATCCGCTCATCACCAGCCCAATGGCCGATGCCGACATGCCGATCTCCGAGCCGTACAGGGGCATGAGGAACACGTACAGACTCCATGCCACCTGTGAGCAGATGTTGGCGATGAAGATGTTCTTCAGCGTGCCACCGCGCACAATTCCAAGCACGCCGATGCGGGGGGCATCCGGGTGGGGATCGGGGTGATGCGTGCGCTGCGGAAAGCGCAGTATTCCAAGACCAAGCACGGCACACGGGAGGAGCGGCAGAACCGCCAGAATCAGGAAGGTATTGGCGTGGCCCCAGGCATCGATGGCGAAGCCCGCGGCCAAGGGGGCGAGGAGAATAGCGATGGAATAGCCGGTCGAAGACAGCCCGACGTTCCTCACATGCTCCCCCGGGGCTCCCAACTGCCCGAGCATTCGACTGGAGGCGACGAAGGCCGCGTTGTAGAAGGTGCCGACGACGATGCTGGCGACGAACAAGCCAACCACATTCCCCCAGAAAAACGGGACCATGCAGCCGATCACCATCATCGACGCACACAGCAGCATCGGGCCGCGCGCCCCGACCCGGTCGACCCAGCGGCCAACGGCGAGAGACGTCAGCGCGGGAATCACTGCGAACATGGCGCCCAGGGTGCCGATGATGGCCGGGGAAATCTGCAGCTTGATCGCATACAGCGACACCGCGAAACGCGCGGCGTCATGTGCCAAGTGACCGGTGGACCCGATCAGGACCAGGAGGTAGAGTGGTTTCAACGCCCGTCCTTTTCCGCAAGCTCTGGCATGAACGTCATGATGTCATGAAGCTTGCTTTCATCGAGTGCTGCGCCGGCACTGCGGCCGAGAGTCTGCGTAGCAGTCCACGCGGGTCCACTACCGGGGAGATTGCCATTGCAGGCGGGCAAGATAGCAGCTGCTGATCAGCATCAGCGAGATCACCCAGAACACCGGCGCAATCCCCAGCAGCGCGCCAAGGGACCCCGCAATCAGCGGCACGCCGGTCAGGATGACGTTGACCATGGTCTGGCGCAATCCGAGTGCTTCACCGATGCGGCCTTCCGGCGCGTTCTCGGCCATCAGCGACAACGCAATGGGCGAAGAAAGGCCGAGGCTCGCACCCAGGAAGAGGCTGATCGGCAGCAGGACCCATGGACTGTCGGTGAAGGGCAGGACGATTAGCATGGCCCCGGAGGCGCTGAGCGACCCGAGCATCAGGCGCCACGGCGGAAACAGCCGGGTCAGCATGGGCGTGGAAAATCGCACCAGCGACATGGACAGGAAGAACATTCCCAGCAACGTGCCGATCCACGATGCCGACAGTCCGTGCTGCACGCCGTATAAAGGGATGAGGAACATGTAGAGCAGGACGCTGGCCGATGTCGAAAACGCCAGGCCGTAGATGCGGCGCAATTGCGGCACGCGCAACAAGTCCAGCGCGTTCTTGCTTCGCGCGGCGGAAGGCGTGGTGGCCGCCGTGTCATGCGGCGCGGCCGGCGTGGCGGCAGTTGCGTCATCACGCGGCGTGGCAGGCTTGGCACTGCGCGGATTTCCGGCGATCGCACCGCTCAGGATGATCACGGCGGGAACGAGGCTGAGCAGGGCAAGCATCAGGAAGGTCATGGGAAACCCGAGGCGATCGATGCCGAAGCCGACGGCGAGCGGGCTGATGAAATTGCCCACCGAGTTCGCCGTCGTGAGGATGCTGAAATTGCGCACCCGCGCCCCTGGTGCCGCGTCGCGCCCCAGGACCTGCAGGGTGGCGACCAGAAAGAGATTCTCGAAAGCGCCGACCACGATGCTCACCACGAACAGCGCCGCCAGGTCCCGCCATATGAACCCAAGTCCGGCGCCAGCGGCCATGGCCAGCGCCGAGATCAGCATGGGGCGGCCGGCACCCGCGCGGTCGACCCAACGCCCCGATGCCACGGAACTGATGGCGGGGATGGCGGAGAACAGCGAACCGAGGGTTCCGACGAGCAGCGGCGAAGCCTGCATGTGAAGCGCATCCAGCGAGATCGCCAGCCGCACGCCTTCGCCGACGATGATGCAAAGGCTGTTGAGCAGGATGAATGGGTAGGAGGGATGCACGCGTTCGGCCGGGTTGCTGTGCGGGCTGCAGGTGCCGCACTGGCGGCGCGAGCAGGGCCCGCGCCGATGAGTCTCCGAGCGTTGCTGCGCTCGCGTTTCCCGATTGCCCTGCGGTTCGTGGGCATTATATGCTTGGGCACGGCTGCGCCCGATTGCATCATGCAATCGCGAACAGGAGATGGACGGGGCTACGCAGCGCCGGTGCTGCAACAGGCGCCGGTCATGGCCCTGTGTCGGCAGCAGCCGCATCGTCATTCAATGAGGGGAAAATCGATGAACTACTTCGGCGTGGCGCGAGCACTGAGGGGTACCTTGTATGCCGTGGCAGTATTGATCCCGGGCCTTGCCGGGGCGCAGGCGAATGTCCAGGCGGATCTCGATGCCTTGATCAAGGCGGCCAGGGCCGAGGGCGAGGTGAATTTCTATTCCGGTGTCACGGAGAACGTGTCCAAGCGCACCGGGGATGCGTTCCTCGCCAAGTACGGGGTCAAGTACAGTTTTATCCGGCTGGCGGGCGTGCAGACCGAGCGGCGCTTCGGCACCGAAGCCGAAGCAGGGACTTTTGCAGCTGACTTCTACATGGTGTCCACCGCCGTTCCGTTCGCGCTGGATGCCATCAAGAAGGGCTGGGTCGAGCCGATGTCGGGGGCCGGTGTTCCCGCCATCAGGAGCGGCGAGTTTCCGGCGCGCTTCGTCACCGGGCCCACCGCAGTGGTACAGGTTGCGCCCTGGGGTATCGCCTACAACACCGACAAGCTGAAGGCGGCCGAAGTGCCCAAGGACTGGGCTGACCTGCTGAACCCGAAATTCAAGGGGCAACTGCTGCTGCCCGATCCGCGCTCATCCAACGCCTACATCACGCAGTGGAGCGCGATACTCGACAAGTACGGCGAGGGCTACTTCGCCCGCCTGCGCGAACTGAATCCGCGCCAGTACCCTAGCGGCGTGCCTTCGACCAACTCACTGGGCGCCGGCGAGGGAATACTGCAGATGCCCTCGGTTGCGGCCCAGATCAGCGCCACCAAGGACAAGGGCGCGCCGATCGCGCACTTCATTCCTGCCTACACTTCGGGGGTGGAGATGCACGTGGTGCTCACCCACCGCACCAAGGCGAAGCGGCCGGCCGCAGCGCGCCTGTTCGCCCATTTCGTCATGACGCCTGAAGGCAGCAAGATATTCAATTCCGAGCCTGGCAGCTTTTCGCCGTTCGACACCGCCAGCATGCCCAAGGACTACGTGTCGCCGAAGAATGACGCGCTGGCGCGCACCGACCAGATCGCGAAGCTGCTGGGATTCCAGTAGGGCGGGCGTTCCGGCTGCGAGGTCGGGCGGGGGTTCCGGTCGCCGCGGCGTCTGCGGCGGCTTCGAGAAGCAACCCTGAAAATTATCATTTCAGAGTACATGTCAATGACTATATTACGTACAGAGATTAATTATTATCAATGACTCCGCTCGCACTGACGCGCTTGATCACCCTGGTCGCCTATATGGCGATCAACGGCAGCCGCCTGGTCATCGTGTTGCATGGACTGGATCTCGGGGCCACGCCCATGGAGGCGGGCATCCTGTCGGGCCTGTTGTGGTTCTTCCCCTTGTTCCTGTCCTGGCCGGTGGGGCGACTGGCCGATCGATTCGGCGCCCGATGGCTGCTCACGGCAGGCACCGCGGGCGGTGCGGTCGGCATGCTGTTGCCGTACTTCGTGCCAGGCTTGCCGGCATTGTTTCTTGCTGCGGCACTGGCCGGACTCTGGAATGCCCTGTTTCATGTGACCACCCAGAGCCTCACGCAGACCCTCTCCCGGCCCGAGGCGCTGACGCGAAATTTCGTCTACTACAGCATGATCGGGTCGGTATGCAATGTCTCCGGTCCCATGCTGGGCGGAAACGCCATCGAATACCTGGGACACGGGGTGACGTTCCTCGTCATGGCGTCGGCGTCGTTCGTTTGCCTGGTGATGCTTGCGGTCTGGGGAGGCTTGTTGCCGCGCGGTGCTGCGGCGCCTGCGGCGCGCGGCAATTTGCTTGGCACGCTGGCCGATCGTGAGGTGCTGCGCGTGCTCGCGGTGAGTTCGCTGGTGCAGGTATCGCTGGATCTGTTTCCCCTGTACATCCCGATCTACGGCCGCGGCATCGGGCTTTCCCCCTCGACCATCGGTAACCTCGTTGGCGCGCTGTTCATCGCCGCGTTCACGGCGCAATTGGTTCTCGCGCGCGTCGTCAGTCGCTTTGGCGAGCGCAACGTGATCTCGACCAGTTTCGTGATGGCAATGTGCGCTTTCCTGCTGCTGCCCTTGACCGGGAGCGCAATCACGCTGGGCATCGTGTCCTGCGCTTTCGGCCTGGCCATGGGCAGCGGGCACCCGGTGACCAGCATGCTGTTGTCCAGTCGCGCGCCCGGAGGCCGGCCGGCAGAATCGCTGGGACTGCGCTTGAGCATCAACAACAGCGTTCGCCTGATCGCGCCGACTGCGCTCGGGACGCTTGGCACCGCGTTCGGACTGCTGCCCATGTTCGTGGTGACCGCGTTGATGATGGCCTGCGGGTTTGCACTGAGCCGCAGGCTGCCGTTTCGCAGCCACGGCCCTTGAAGCCGCGGCGCAGCCATCTGCGAGGCTTGCTCCCGCCTGCCGCCGTCGATCATTTCAGGGCAGTTGGTCGCGCAGTTTTCCGAGCATGAGGTAGTGCGGAAGCAAGGCGGCCGGATTGGCCGCGGGATTGGCGCCACTGGGGTTCGGGGTCACGAATACCCGGGTATTCCCCAGTCGCTCTTCCTGCAGGCCGGTGTCCACTTTGCGGGTGATATCCAGGGCGTGCAGGAGGAACATTTTCCAGGCGTCCTTGCCCTGGAACCAGGCGATGCGCGGTTGGTAGCGAAGCAGCTTCTTGTGCAATACCCTGGCGCCCTGCCGATAGTCGTCGATCGACAACTCGGATGCCGAGCGCGTTGGCCGCTTGACGATATCGGTGAAGCCGATGGCATGATCGCGATACAGGGACTCGATGGCGGCGCGCCCCGGTTCCAGCGCGATTGGGCCCAGTTTCGCGGCATTGAATACCGGCCAGAAGCGATTGCCTGGGCGTGCAAACGCGAAGCCCTTCTCCACCGAGTAGAGCGACGGATTGATGCCGATCGAGACGATATCGAGGTCGTTGCGCAGGTAGTCGGGGAGGGTCTTTTGGCGTGTTGCCATGGTCTTGAGCGGCGCTTTGCGCGAGGCTACGATCGGAGTGCATCCAACTGCGCCTGGATATGCGCGCGCACCTGCTTCGCAAGATCCGGAGCCAGGCAATCGAAGCTGCGCGTATCGGGGGTCGAGCGCAGCCATGTGAGCTGACGCTTGGCCAGTTGCCGGGTGGCGAAGATACCCCGGTCGCGCAGTTCCCCCGCGGACATCGCGCCATCCAGGTGTGCCCAGGCCTGCCGGTAGCCCACGGTGCGCATGGAGGGCATGTCCGCACGCAGTGCATGGTGGCGACGCAACTCGCGCAATTCGTCCACCAGGCCGGCGCGCAACATCGCGTCGAATCGCGCTTCGATGCGCCGGTGCAGCACAACGCGCTCGCTGGGGATGAGCGAGAGGGCAATCGGCCGATAGGCGGGGTCTTGCTCATGATTTCCCGCGAATCCTTCCGGTCCCTTGCGCCGGCCCTGCAATTGCGACAGCGGAAAACCGGTGAGCTGGTGCACTTCGAGCGCGCGCTGGATGCGCTGCGCGTCGCCCGGGTTGAGGCGCGAGGCGGTTACCGGATCAACCTTGGCCAGCTCCTTGTGCATGGCGGGCCAGCCAATGGCTGCGGCGCGTTCGTCGAGGGCTGCACGGACCTGCGGATCGGCCTGCGGCAGGTTGGAGAGGCCTTCGCGCAGGGACTTGAAATACAGCATTGTGCCGCCGACCAACAGCGGCAGGCGGCCCCGCGCGACAATGTCGCCGATCAGGCGCACGGCATCTTCGCGAAAGCGGGCGGTGGAGTAGGCCTGCGTGGGGTCGATGATGTCGATGAGGTGGTGCGGGACGGCGTCGCGGTCGGCAACGCTCGGCTTGGCCGTGCCGATGTTCATGGCCCGATACGCCTGAGCGGAATCGACGCTGATGATTTCCACCGGAACGTGTTGCGCGAGCGCCATGGCGAGCGCGGACTTGCCGCTGGCGGTGGGGCCCATGATCAGGACGGCGACAGGCTTCGAGTGCGGGCTCAACGCGATGCCGAGGTGCGGTCCAGGGGCGGGGCGGGGCGCCTTAGCGCCCGCGCATGAACAGCTTGTCCAGGTCGGCAATCGACATCTGGTACCAGGTGGGCCGCCCGTGGTTGCATTGGCCGGAGCGCTCGGTTTCTTCCATCTCGCGAAGCAATGCGTTCATCTCGGGGATGCTCAGGTTGCGCTGCGCTCGAACGGCACCGTGGCAGGCCATGGTGGAGAGCAGGTCGTTCTGGTGTTCGGTGATGATGCGGCTGGCGCCCAGCTCGCGGATGTCGCGCAGGATGCCGCGGGCAAGCTCAGGCAGGTCGCCGCCCGCCAGCATGGCCGGCACCGAGCGCACCGCCAGGGTGGTGGGCGACAGGGGCGCAAGGTCGAAGCCCAGCGTCTGCAGGGTGTCTGCGTGCTCTTCGGCGGTGGCGATGTCCAGACGATCGGCATTGAACACCGAGGGCACCAGCAGCTTCTGCGTCTGCATGCTGCTTGCATCCAGGGCCAGCTTCAGTTTTTCGTAGAGGATGCGCTCATGGGCCGCGTGCATGTCGACGAGGACCAGGCCGGCCTGATTCTGTGCCAGGATGTAAAGGCCGTGAAGCTGCGCCAATGCATAGCCGAGTTGCGGGGCGTGCCCGGATGCGGCACTGCCATCGTCCGGGATTGCAACGACTGCACCGCCAGCGGACGGTGCCAGCGAATCGCCATGGGACATGTAGCGCAAATCGGCCGCCAGCGGATTGGAGAAGAAAGCGGCATAGACGCTGCGGGGCTGGGCCACGCCCAAGGTTCCCTGGCGCAATCCCGTCGTGGCATGCAGCCCATACGGCTGCGCTCCCGGCGAGGCGGGAATTCCCTCGCGCGACGGCACGGACGCGATTGCGTCCGCATGCGTCGGGTTGAATGTCCCGGGGGCCATGGCAATGCTCGAAGACAAGGCCTTGGACAGCGCGTGATAGACGAACTGGTGCACCGCGCGTGAATCCCGGAAGCGCACTTCGGTCTTGGATGGGTGCACGTTGACATCGACGGCCCTCGGATCGATGCCGAGGTACATCACATAGGCTGGCTGTCGGTCGCCGTGCAGCACATCGCGATAGGCTTCCCGAAGGGCATGCGCAAGCACCTTGTCGCGCACGAAGCGCCCATTGACGAAGGCGAACTGCAGGTCGCGCGAGGCACGCGAGAACGCAGGCGATCCGGCATAACCGCGAATCGACAACTGGACACTATCTGCTGCTCCGACGGCTCGCTCGACGGTACCGCTGCCGATGCGCTCGTCGAGCGCGCGCATGCTGATGGCGAATTCCGCGCCGAGCACCGCTTCGACGCGGCGTGGCAGCTCGCTGCGTGGCAGGTGCATGGATACCCGTCCATTGTGTTTCAGGCTGAAGGCCACGTCCGGTCGCGACAGGGCGGCGCGCTTCACCACGGCGTCGCAATGGGCGAATTCGGTGGCCTCCATTTTCAGGAACTTGCGGCGCGCCGGCGTATTGAAATACAGGTCGACGACATCCACCGTGGTCCCGGTGGCATGCGCTGCCGGTTCCACCGCGCCAGGACTGGCTTCGCCTTCGGCGGCGATGCGCCAGCCGCGAGATTCGCCGCTATGCCTTGTCATGAGCGACACGCGCGCGACCGATGCGATGCTGGCCAGTGCTTCGCCGCGAAAACCGAGCGAGCGCACCGCCTCCAGGTCGTCCAGCGAAGCGATCTTGCTGGTGGCATGGCGGGCCAGGGCCAGGGGCAGGTCATCGGCTTCGATTCCCGAGCCATCATCGGTGATGCGGATGCGCTTCATGCCGCCTTGTTCGAGCGCGATGTCGATCGATTGCGCCCCGGCATCCAGGGCGTTCTCCAACAGTTCCTTGACCACCGACGCCGGTCGCTCGACGACTTCTCCCGCGGCGATCTGGCTGATCAGCGTGTCTGAAAGCGGCAGGATGCGGGGCATGGATTGGGCCGGAAGAGGATGCCGACACGATTGCCGTGCGGCGAGGGGCAGCACCGGGTTCAGTGCATGCGGATTATAGGAGGGAAGCGGTGAAAAAGTATGCGTCGTGTCGCGAGGCAGCGCACCTTGAGCGACGAGCGAGCGGGCCGCGACGACCGATGCGGCGACAGCGTCGGACAACTTCCAGTGTCTGCCCGCGCTTTGCCGGGTTTGCGCCGCGTTTGCGCAGTTCGTCCCGCGCCTTCCTGCGCCGTCATGGCGAGGCTGCAGGGTACAATCGGCCGATGGAAATCGTCATGCAATTCTGGGACGTCATGGTTCACCTGGACCGGTACCTCGCCGCGCTGCTGCAGCAATATGGGCTGTGGGTGTACGCATTGCTGTTCGTCATCGTTTTCTGCGAGACCGGGCTGGTGGTCACGCCGTTCCTGCCCGGCGATTCGCTGCTGTTTGTCGCCGGCACGCTGTGGGCGGTGAGTGACATGAATGTTCACATGCTGGCAATGAGCCTGGTGGCGGCGGCAATCCTCGGCGATGCGGTGAACTATACGGTGGGACGGTACCTGGGACCGCGCGTTTTCAAGTGGGAGGATTCGCGGTTCTTCAATCGACGGGCGCTGCAGCGCACCCACGAGTTCTACGAGCGCTATGGTGGAAAGACCATCGTGATCGCGCGCTTCGTGCCGATCATCCGCACGTTCGCGCCGTTTGTCGCCGGTGTTGGCGCCATGACCTACGCGAAATTTTCGTTCTTCAACGTTTCCGGCGCGTTGCTGTGGGTCGTGTCCCTGGTATATGGGGGCTACTTCCTGGGCAATATCCCGCTGATCCGAAACAATCTCACCGTGGTGATCTTCGGCATCATCGGCTTGTCGCTGCTGCCGATCGTGGTGGAAGTGCTCAGGCTGCGCCTGCGCCGCTCCGGCGCATAGCGACTGCGCCGCGTCGGGCGTCAGCGGGCGATCGATGCGACGGTCGGGCGCGACAGCGGCGGGTTGCGCGAGAAGTAACGCTTGATCCCTTTCAGGATGGCAAGCGCCAGGCGCTCCTGGTAGGCGTCATCCGACAACCGCTTTTCTTCCTCGGGGTTGCTGATGAAGGCGGTCTCGACCAGGATGGAAGGAATGTCCGGCGCCTTCAATACGGCGAATCCCGCTTGCTCCACGTGCGGCTTGTGCAGGTTATTGATGCCGCCCAGTTCCGCCAGTACCGAGCGCCCGAGTTTCAGGCTGTCCTGGATGGTGGCGGTCTGCGACAGGTCGAGCAGGGTCTGGGCGAGAAAGCGATCTTTAACATCCAGGTTGACCCCGCCGATGAGGTCGGCGGCGTTTTCCTTTTTTGCCAGCCACTTGGCCGCCGTGCTGGTGGCCCCGCGCTCGGACAGCGCGAACACCGATGATCCGCGCGCATGCGGCTTGATGAAGGCGTCGGCATGAATGGACACGAACAGGTCGGCACGAACGCGACGCGCCTTCTCGACGCGCCCCCCAAGAGAGATGAAGAAATCGCCATCGCGGATCAGCACGCCGCGCATGTTGGGTTCGGCGTCGATCACGGCTTTCAATCGTCGCGCGATCGCCAGGGTGACATTCTTTTCATAGGTGCCGCGCCGTCCCAGCGCACCGGGGTCCTCGCCGCCATGGCCGGCATCGATGGCGACGATGACGAGGCGCTCTCCGAAGGGCATGCCGCCTGACTTGCCCCTTTCCGCCGACTTGTCGGTCGTGCCTGGTGCAGGGCGCGCCACCGTAATGCGTCCTTCCTCGATGGATGCGGGCAGTGTGAGGGCAGGGGGTGCTTGCGTAACCGGCGGTGTGGTAGCTGTGGTTGCCGGCATGGGTGACGGCGGGATGGCGGTCAATGTGCTGCTCATGCCACTGACAGGTGGCGTGGCCGCGGCGACGGCCGGCTTGGCAGGTTGCTCAAACAGGGCGCGCAGCGGGTCTGGCGGCGCCACTGGAAACAAATCGAGCACCAGGCGGTGACCGTACTCGCCGACCGGTTTCAGGACGAAGATCTGCGGCTTGACCTCGGCTTTCAGGTCCAGCACCACGCGCACCACGCCAGGTTTGTAGCGGGCGGCGCGCAGGTTGGCGATGTAGGGGTCCGTGGGGAGCAGCTTGCCCGCGAGTTCCTGCTGCACGCTGGTGACGTCGACATCGGTCAGGTCCAGCACCAGGCGCTCGGGATTCTTGACGATGAGCAGTTCATGCCGGATGGGATTCTTTGATTCCAGTGTCAGTCGCGTGTAGTCCTGGGCCGGCCAGATGCGCAGCGCACGCAATGGTTCTGCACGCGCCCGTCCGCCACCGACGGCTGCGAGCACCAGTTGCGACAGGAACAGCGCGACGAAGCCGATCAGCGCAAGCCGCAGCAACAACTCCCCGCTCAGGAGGACTTTACGCGCGTGCTCGAGACTGTTAATGACGCGACGCATCGCCTGCCTCTGGGGGAGCGTGCAACGAGGCGAACACGGCGCGACCCGGACGGTGAAGCGTGTTGCGATTCAGGGGATGCTCCAGCCGAACGTGCCGTTGCGTTGCCATCGATGGCGATGCTGATCTCGAGGTCAGGCTGGGGCAAATCGTTGCCGGCTTTTTCGGGCCATTCGACGAGGCAGATGCCATCCCCGCCGAAATAGTCCGAGAAACCCGCTTCGCGCCATTCGTGGGCATCCCGGAACCTATAAAAATCAAAGTGGTATAAGTGTAACCTCGAAACCGTATAAAGTTCAACCAGTGTGTAGGTTGGACTCTTGACCCGCCCGCTGTGCCCCAGGGCGCCGAGGAGCGCCCGGACGAGGGTGGTTTTGCCGGCGCCAAGGTCGCCGTGCAGGTACAGCTTGAGGCCGGGTGTCAGTGTCGACGCCAGCTGCGCGCCCAGGGCACAGGTCGCAGCCTCGTCGGCAAGTTCGAGTTCGAGGTCCGGCAGGGCGCTATGATCGGTCATGGGGCTGCGTCACGGTGCGGGTGAAAAAATTCTGCGGGGGCAAGGAGTTACATGACGGATTGGACGATGCTCGGCGTGTCCATCAAGGCGTGGGGCGCGGAACTCGGTTTTCAGGCCGTGGCGATCAGTGACACCGATTTGTCGACTGCCGAACCGGGACTTGCCGCGTGGCTCGCTGCGGGCAACCATGGCGAGATGGATTATATGGCACGCCATGGCGCCAAGCGAACGCGCCCGGCGGATCTTCACCCTGGAACGCTGCGCGTCATCTCGGCGCGCATGAACTACTGGCCCGGGACCCCGGCGACCGCCCGCCCCGAGAGCGAGGCAATCCTGGCGGACGCGGCCAAAGCCTACGTGTCTCGCTATGCGCTGGGACGCGACTATCACAAGGTGATGCGGGCCCGGCTGCAAAAACTGGCCGAGCGCATTGATTTCGAGGCCGGACCCCACGGTTATCGTGTCTTCACCGATTCCGCGCCGGTCATGGAAGTCGAACTGGCCCGAAAGTCGGGGCTGGGCTGGCGCGGCAAGCACACGCTCCTGTTGTCGCGCGAGGCCGGGTCGTATTTTTTCCTCGGGGAGATCTACACCGACCTGCCCCTGCCGACGGACGCGCCCGTCGAAGCCCATTGCGGCAGCTGCAGGCAATGCATCGATGCTTGCCCCACGGGCGCCATCGTCGGCCCTTATCGGCTGGATGCGCGACGCTGCATTTCGTACCTCACCATCGAGCTCAAGGGCTCGATACCCGAGCCGTTGCGCCCGCTGATCGGCAACCGGGTGTATGGCTGCGACGATTGCCAGCTGGTGTGCCCGTGGAACGGCTTCGCGCAGCCGAGCGCAGAGGATGATTTTCGCGTGCGCAACGGCCTCGATCACGCCGAGCTGCTGGACCTGTTTGCCTGGGACGAGGACGAATTCAAGACGCGTCTGGCCGGCAGCGCGATCCTGCGCATCGGCCACCAGCGCTGGCTGAGAAATCTTGCCGTGGCCATCGGCAATGCCGCCGGAATGGTGGACAATTCGCAGGCGCGCGCGATGCTTGTAGCGTTGCGGGCACGCGCCGCGCACCCGTCCGAGCTGGTGCGCGAGCATGTGCAGTGGGCGATCGGCCGTCATCGTGCGGCCGGCATGAACGCAGAAGGGACCGAGGCATGAAGTTGCGGCAGATCAAGATCGAGCATTCGCCCGTGCAGGACCGCCTGCTGATGCGCATTGCAACCGACGTGAACCAGGAAGTCCTGCTCTGGCTGACGCGACGGTGCGTGAAGCTGCTGTGGCCGGCACTGATGGGGCTGGCGCAGAAAATTCCGGCCATCGCCACGCAGGCGCACCCGGATGCACGCTCCGCGCTGCTTGGGATGCGCCATGAAGAGGCCGTGCGCAAATCCGATTTCTCCAAGCCCTACGACGCGGCGGCGCTGGAGAGGCCGTTGGGGCAGGAGCCGTTGCTGGTCGCCCGCATCCAGACGCGCCGGGAGGAATCCGGCCAACTGGTGCTGACATTGATGCCGTTGGAAGGACAGGGCATCAATGTGGCGCTGGATGAGGCTTTGCTCCATTCGCTGTCCAAGCTGCTGCAAAACGTGGTCAAAGGCGCTGACTGGGACATGGAGTTGAATCTTCCCATCGGCATGGCGCCGGTTGCCGGACCGGCGGTGACGTTGAATTGAGCGGTGGGGCGTCAGAGTCGGAAACTACCGGGTGAGAGTTACTTTCCTTACATCTCTCACCGGTCTACAAAGTCCAATCACCCAATATGGGGATTGCCGGGTCAGAGTGACTAGCCTGCTGCCTCTCGCCGGTCTACAAAGTTCAATCACCCAATCTGCACGATCTGATTGAGTCGCTCACACACTTGTGCGAACTGGGCATCTGATAGTTTTCCAAGCGGATGTGCCTTGGCCTTGCGTTGCCGCCAGTCGAACGACTTGGGTTGGTGGCAGAGCACGTAGCTGGTGCGTTCGGCCTTGCCCTTGACTGTGCTCCCGATCGCCACTGCGAATGGGTTGTCAGCGTTGTAATCCGCGCTGGTCATGGGCAGGCCGATGACCAGCGCAGTTCTGTTGTTGAAAATGCCCGGCGAGAGCACGAGAAAGGGATGGATGTCGCGCATCTCGCGGCCCACCTGCGGGTTGCAATCGATCCAGATGATGTACTGTCGCTCTGGAACCCATGCCTTGCCTTGCTTGGCAGCCGCGCGCGGTGTTACCAACGTTCCGCCCCCAACGTCTCCGTCGTCTGCATTTGCTCGCCACCATGCCGCTTGACGTCGTAGGCGGCCAGCCGCTGCTCGAGTGTCAGCCGGGTGACGTGAACGGGCGTGATGATCAGTTGATCGCCGTCGACCGCGACGCGAACACGCTGATCGACTTTCAGGTTCGCTTCACGCGCGACCGCGGCGGTGAGGCGCACGCCAAGGCCATTGCCCCAGCGCTTGATATCCAGAATGGCTTCGGCCATGAAGTTGAACTCCCAATCATTGTTTAAACTAAAGTTTAAACATTGATGGTTTGTCAGTCAAGGTTTTATCCAGATTGCGGGGGGGGTAGTCCGCTCCCGCTGATTGCTCCATGTGGATCCGTCGATTCACGCCGTTGCCTGACCCGCTTCCATCTCTTCCTGCAGCTTCAGCCAGTCCGACTCCGCCGCTTCGACTTCCCTCGCCACGCGCTCGCGGTCTTTCAGCGCCTTGGCCACTGCATCCCCGGTGCCATCGCCAAAGAAGCCGGGGCTGGCGAGCTGGGCGTCGATGCGGGCGATTTCGGCGTTGAGGCGCGATATGTTCGTCTCGATCGTGGTGGCGCGTTTCTCCAGCGCCTTGAGGTTCTTGGCGCGGTTGTCGCGGGCGGTGGCGGCGTTGCGGCGCTCGTCCTTGCGCGAGGGGGTCTTGTCGGCTTTTCCGGTGTTGCCACCAGCGGTGCCGCCAGTCGTGCCGCCGGTCGTGCCGCCGTTCATCCCGCCCTTTATCCCAGTGTCGTTGATGCCCGAGCGTCGTGCCGCCAGCGTCTGCTGGTAGTCGTCGAGGTCGCCGTCGTAGGGCGTGACGACACCGTCGGCGACGAGCAGGAGTTCGTCGCAGGTGGTGCGCAACAGGTGCCGGTCATGCGACACCAGCACGATGGCGCCCATATAGGTCTGCAGCGCTTCGGTGAGCGCCTCGCGCATGTCGATGTCGAGGTGGTTGGTGGGTTCGTCCAGCAGCAGCAGGTTGGGGCGCAGCCAGATGATGATGGCGAGCGCCACGCGCGCCTTCTCGCCGCCGGAGAGCCGGCGCACGGGTTCCAGCGCCATCCCGCCGGGGAAGTTGAAACCGCCGAGAAAGTCGCGCAGCTCCTGTTCGCGGGTGCGCTGGCCCATGGCCTTGTCGGCGCGGGAGAGGTTCAGCAGCGGGCTCGCATCGAGGTCGAGTGCCTCCACCTGATGCTGCGCGAAGTAGCCGATGCGCACGCCCTTGCCCTCGAGACGAATGCCGGCCTGCGGCGGGATGGCGCCCGCGACCAGTTGAATCAGAGTCGATTTGCCGGCGCCGTTGCGACCGAGCAGGCCGTAGCGCGCGCCGGCGCGCACGCTGAGCATGATGTTGTCGAGGATGGTCACGTTGTCATAGCCGGCGCGGCATTCCTCGATCTTCAGCAGCGGGTCGGAGGCCGATGGTGGCTCGCGGAAGCTGAACTCGAAGGGCGAGTCCACATGCGCCGGGGCGATGCGCTCCATACGCTCCAACGCCTTCAGCCGGCTCTGCGCCTGCTTGGCCTTGGTGGCCTGGGCGCGGAAGCGGTCGACGAACGATTGCAGGTGCGCGATCTCGCGTTGCTGGCGGGCGAAGGCGGCAGCGTTCTGCGACAGCGCCATGGCGCGCTGGTTCTCGAAATCAGCGTAGGAGCCGGTGTATTGCTTGAGGCCCTGTTGGTCGAAATGCAGGATCTCGGTGACGGTGGCGTCCAGCAACTCGCGGTCGTGCGAGATGATGAAGAGCGTGCCGCGATACGAAGCGAGCCAGCGCTCCAGCCACAGCACCGCGTCGAGGTCGAGGTGGTTGGTGGGCTCGTCCAGCAGCATGAGGTCGGACTTGCGCATCAGCGCGCGCGCGAGGTTGATGCGCATGCGCCAGCCACCGGAGAACTCGCGCACGGTGCGCTGGTGGTCGGGGCTCGCGAAGCCGAGGCCGTCGAGGATGGTGGCGGCGCGCGAAGGGGCGGTCCAGCCGTCGATGGTCAGGAAGTGCTCGTGCGCGGCGGCGAGGCGCATGCCGCTTTCCTCATCGCTGTGCTCGTGCGCAGCGGCTTCGGCAGCGGCGATCTCGGCTTCGGCGGCGCGGAACTCCGGGTCGCCGTCCAGCACGTAGTCGATGGCGCGTCCACCGGTCGAATCCAGTTCCTGCATGACGCGCGACATGGCCAGGCGCGGGGGCATCTCGATGTCGCCGCCATCGGAATGGAGTTCGCCCGCCAGCGCGGCAAACAGGGTGGACTTGCCGCAGCCGTTGGCCCCGACGATGCCCACCCGCGCCCCGGGGACGAACGCCGCGGAGGCGCGGTCAATGAGCAGCTTGTCGCCGCGGCGGATGGTGAGTTGGCGGAAATTGATCATGGGAAGGGGCAGTCTGCGAGAGGCAACGGCGGTGTAGGCGAGCCGAGAGGGTTAAATGAAGCGTGTGGATAAAGCGCGAGGTCGAAGCGAGTGGTCTTTGCGTCGCGCCGGGGAACGGGGGTGCGAACGAGGACTGCGGTGTCCCGTTGCGGCGAGGTCGGATTTTCCCACAGAGACGAGGACTTACGTGAGGATTGGGCGACATTCTGTGGGGCGAATCTGCTATAATTTTGGGCATGCAATCTCCCCCGGCTCAATATTCAGGTCACGCCCATCAAGCGGCTATGCTGAACGGGTCGTCCAGACTTCTGCAGTGCCCGACGAATGCTCATGTGAATCACTGTGCATTTGCTTGCCTGCAACCGACGGGCCGGCCCCTCTGAATTCCGAACGCCTTTGCACAAGCTCCTTGGCAAGAGTCTTACCGCGGGCCGCGAGTGAATTGAATCCCGATCCAATTTCCATGACCGCTGATTCCGGTCCCGCCAAGGTGCGCTGATGCCGGCATTTACCGAACTGGGGCTGTGCCCCGAACTCCTGAAGGCCGTTGAAGAGCAGGGCTATACCGAGCCGACGCCAATCCAGGCGCAGGCCATTCCACTGGTGATGGCCGGACGCGACCTGATGGGCGCGGCGCAGACCGGCACCGGCAAGACGGCCGGGTTCGTCCTTCCCATCCTGCAGCGGCTGCTTCACCATGCCAGCACCAGCGCCTCGCCGGCGCGACACCCGGTGCGTGCGCTGATACTGACGCCCACGCGAGAGCTTGCTGTGCAGGTAGAGGAGAGCGTGCGCCTGTACGGCAAGCACATCCCGCTGCGTGCCACCGTCGTCTACGGTGGCGTGCCCATGGACCCGCAGACGCAGGCGCTGCGGCGCGGCGTGGAAATCCTCGTGGCGACCCCCGGGCGCCTGCTCGACCATGTGCAGCAGAAGATCCTGCATTTCCCGCAGGTCGAATTCTTTGTGCTGGATGAGGCCGACCGCATGCTCGACATGGGCTTCATGCCCGACGTCAAGCGCATCATCAGCCTGCTGCCGAAGAAGCGCCAGAACCTGCTGTTCTCGGCAACGTTCTCGGAGGAGATCAAGCGGCTGGCGGATTCCTTCCTGCAGAACCCGGTGATGGTCGAAGTGGCGCGGCGAAATTCCGTGGCCGAAGCCATTACGCACATCGCGATTCCGGTGGCGCGAGAGAGAAAGCGCGAACTGCTGGCTTACCTCGTACAGGATCGCGACTGGAATCAGGTGCTGGTGTTCTGCGCCACGCGATTGGGCGCGAACCGGCTTGCCTACCAGCTGAACAAGGATGGCGTGCACGCGACGGCCATTCATGGCGACAAGACCCAATCCGAGCGCGAAGTGGCGTTGGAAGACTTCAAGTCCGGCAAGGTGCGCGTGCTGGTGGCGACCGATGTGGCGGCGCGCGGCCTCGACATCGAGGCGCTTCCGCGCGTGGTCAATTTCGACCTGCCGGGGGCTGCCGAGGATTATGTGCATCGCATCGGGCGCACCGGTCGTGCCGGTGCAAAAGGCGAGGCGGTGGCATTGGTCAGCCCCGATGAGCAAGAGCGCCTCGAGGCCATCGAGGCCATGATCAAGTTCAAGATTTCACGCGAGTTGATCCCGGGATACGAGCCGGATTCGCGCGTGGTCAGTTCCATGATTGGTGCGCCGGATCACTCGCGTGGCCGGGGCAGGGGCGGTGAGCGGTCAGGCGGGCGCAGCGACCGCGGCAGCCTGGATGGTAGCGGGTCCCGGGAGAGTTTCCGCGATCGCGGCGATCGCAGTGACCGCGGCAGTGACCGCGGCAGTGACCGTGGTGCGCGACGTTCGGCAAGCCCGTCGCGTGCAGGTACGTCGTCCGATCCCATTTTCAGCGCGCCGTATCAGCCTTCAGGTTCCGGGGCGGGCAACGCCTCGCCGGTTGCTGCTGTGGCTGCAGTGCAGAACGGGCCGAAGCGACAAGTTGCAGCCCTTCTCGGCGGATTTCCCAAGCTGAAAACGTAGGCGTCGGGCCGATTGGCACTGATTTAAACGCTGAAATCCGGGACCAACATAAACCGACGCTGCTTTATTGAGAAACCGCGTTGTGATACGGATGGTGTGGCCCTGTATAAAAGCGCGTATCAAAATGCGGTTGGCCCGCGGCAGCGCTGCCAAAACCTGCACCAACGAAAATCCGTTGGTGCGGATCGTTGTATTCGCGCGGATGATGAAGCCATCCGCACGAAAACAACGATCTTCAGTAAACCGCTCGCAGCAGGAGGGGGCGAGCCAGGACCTTTGAGTAAGTGCAATTCGCTTCCGAGCCCAGGGGCCGGGAGCAATGTCTCGCCCGCGCCGTTGGGCACTGTTACTTGAAAATCTTGCTCCAGTAGTCCCGGTACCGCGTCACCGTGGCCGCGGGATACTTTGCCGGATCGTACGGTGTGATCGTGGCGAGAGGAATGGCGCCCGGTACGCCGGGTAGGGGACTCGCGCTTTCGCCACGCCCGTGCCACAGGCCCTGGCCCTCGGCTGACATGATGTAGTCGGTCAATAACAACGCCGCATTGGGCCGCTTGCTCCAGGAGAGTGCCGCT
>CAXNGL010000011.1:0-24214 GCA_964201515.1 Burkholderiales bacterium | reverse complement strand
GTACAAAAAGGGGACACAGTCCCCCTCGAACCCCTGCTTCGGGGGTTGTTGAAAACCGCTTCCCTCTGCCACGAACACAAGTCGATGGTCATTGGGTTGGTCGGGAAGCGATTTTCAATAACCTCCTATGGGCTGCGGCCTGGTCCCGCGTCAGGATGAGGCTGGCCAGCGCGTCGCACGACACCGCCCCCAAACTACCTGAGGATGTTCTCCAGCGTAAGCATGAAGATCGCCGACTGGAACGGAGCCGCGCCCTCGCCCACCACGCGCCACTGGCGATCGCAGACGACTGTCGCGAAGTCACCCACCTTCACCATGGCCGAGCGCCCGGTGCGATGCACCGCGATAGCCATCTCCTCGTTCACTGATGCCAGCCCGTTCTTGATCACCTCCACCAGGATGGGATCGAATTTGCGCTGTTCGGTATTCACCTGGGTTTTCACTTGCATCATGCATCCCCGCAGCTTGACCCGCGCCCGCATGCGCGCCAGCCGGATCTCTCCTGATCGAACCACTATTTTTCATTTTGACACTCATTCGAGGCCGATGCTACTGTTTGCCCACCGCTGTTTGCCCTCCACTGCACATATCGCGTACCGCCATGCCAACCCGCCCCGGGCTTGCATTCGGTCGCGCACTCTGCAATAACACCGCCTGTCTCGGAAATTTCCGGCCTGCTCGGCACGCCGAATCATGGAGTAACGACGATGGATCCAGCAGCACCCCAAAGCGCTGTCGGCGTCGATGTCGGCGGCACCTTCACCGATTGCATCGGCTTCGATGCCGCCACTGGCGAAGTGCATATCGCCAAGCTTCCCACGACCCTGGATGACCAGTCGCGCGCCGTGGTCGGCGGCATCGAGGAGCTGGGCATGAAATTCGAGAGCCTGGACCAGGTCTGCCACGGCACCACCACTGCAACCAACGCCATCATCGAGCGCAAGGGCGTCAAGGGCGCGCTGATTGCGACGCGCGGTTTCCGCGACATCGTCGAACTCGGCCGCCGCGACCGGCCCAATGCCTACGGACTTGCCGGCGGGTTCACACCGCTGGTGCCGCGCCACCGCCGGCTGGAGGTCGGCGGGCGCATCGGCGCCAAGGGCGAGGAAGTCGAGCCGATCACCGAGGCCGACCTGCAGAAAGTCATCGCCGAATTGGGTGCGCTGGATGTCGAGGCGGTGGCCATCTCGCTGATGCACTCCTACGCCAACGATTCGCATGAGAAGCGCGTCGAGGCGGCCATCAAGGCGGCTTTTCCCAAAATGTACATCGCGCGCTCCACCGCCATCTACCCGGAGCTCGGCGAATTCGAGCGCTCCTCCACCGCAGTGATCGCAGCCTACGTCGGCCCCATCATCACGCGCTACTTCCAGCGCCTCGATACCGGGCTTCGCGAGCGCGGCTTCAAGCAGGATTACATGGTGGTGCAGTCCAACGGCGGTGCGGCCAGCCACCGCATCGCGCAGCGCTATCCCACCACCACCATCCTCTCCGGTCCCGCCGCCGGCGTGGGCGCGGCCACGGCCGTCGGCAATGCCGCCGGGCTCAACAAGGTGGTCTCCTTCGACATGGGTGGCACCTCGGCGGACGTGTGCGTCATCGTCGACGGCAAGGTGCGCCAGTCGATCGAGAACTTCGTCGGCTACCGCATGCCCTTGCAGGTGCCGATGATCGAGATGGATTCCATCGGCGCGGGTGGCGGCAGCATCGCCTCCATCGACGATGCCGGCATCCTGCGCGTCGGCCCGCGCAGCGCCGGCGCGCGCCCCGGCCCCGCCTGCTACGGCTGGGGTGGCACCGAGGCCACCGTGACCGATGCACACTTTGTTCTCGGCCATGTGCCCAAGGCGTCGCTGGCGGCCAACCGCATCGAAGGCGTCGACCCGGATGCAGCGTTTCGCGTGGTGAAGAAGAACATCGCCGATCCTCTTGGTATGTCCGTCGAAGAGGCGGCCGAAGCCATCCTCGAAGTCGTCAACGAGAACATGGCCGGCACCATGCGCCTCGCCACGGTCGAGCGCGGTCTCGATGTGCGCGATTTCGGCCTGGTGCCCTTCGGCGGCGCCGGCCCCCTGCATGCCTGCGCACTGATGCGCAAGCTCGGCATGAAGATCGCCGCAGTGCCGGTCTATCCCGGGCTGACCTCGGCGCTGGGCACCGTCATGGCCGATGTGCGCCACGACTTCGTGCAGCCGGTGCGCCGGCTACTGAGTGAAGTGACGAGCGCCGACATGGACAAGATCATCCGCGCACACCGCGCCGAGGGTGAGGAACTGCTCAAGCTGCAGGGCATCTTGCGCGTGGATGCGCATGACCTCGCGCTGGCGATGTTCTACGCCGGGCAACGGCATACCGTCAGCGTCACCATCGCTGCTGACAAACTGGCGGGCGCGGATCTTGCCGCCCTGTTCGCCGAGGCCTACAAGCAAAAGAACGGCATGACGCTGGAGCGCCCGGTGATGCTGGTCAGCGTGCAATCCTCGGTGATCTCCCGAACCAAGGGGCTCGACCTGAAGATGTGCGCCGCGGCCATCCGCAAGACCCCGCCAACCATAGAGGCACACACCATCAAGGCGCGCTTCCTGGGCCGTGACATGGACACACGCGTGCTCGACCGCCGTTCCATGAAGGCCGGCGAATCGGTGCTCGGGCCGGCCATCATCGTGCAGCGCGACACCACCATGCTGATCGAACCGGGTTACCGCGCCACCGACAGCGACATCGGTTCCATCATGATCACGAAGGAGGGATAGTCATGAATCCTTTGGACATTGCCATCATTCGCGGGCGCCTGCAGCAGATCACCGACGAGATGGACGTGGTCCACACCAAGGCGGCGTTCTCGCCGGTGGTGTCGGAGATGTCCGACCGCGCCAACGCCATGATCGATCCCAGGCGCCTGGAAGTGGTGTCGCAGGGCAAGACCGGCCTGCCGGTGTTCGTCTCGGCCATGCAATCGGCGGCGCGCGCCATCATCAACAAGCTGGGCGATGAATTGGCCGAAGGCGACATCGTGATCATGAACGACCCCTTCCTCGGCGGCACCCACCTGCAGGACATCAAGATCGCGCGTCCCTACTACTACGGCGGCAAGCTGGTCCTGCTGCTGGTCAGTACCGGGCACTATGTGGATGTGGGCGGCGCGTCGGCCGCCGGTTTCGACCCCGGCGCCACCGACATCTTCCAGGAAGGCCTGCAGATCCCGCCGACGTTCCTGTGTCGCGGCGGCGAGATCCGCCGCGACGTGCTGCGCCTCATCGTGCAGAACACGCGCATGCCGGAGGCCCAGGAAGGCGACATCCGCGCGCAGCTCAACGCCCTCGACATCGGCGCACGCCGGCTCACTTCCCTCATCGAGGAGCGCGGTGTCACGCAATTGCTGGAGGCCATCGTCGAACTCGCCGACCGCTCCGAAGAGCAGATGCGCACCTACCTGCGCCGCGTGCCCAACGGCACCTACCGGGGGCGCGAGACCATCGAAATATCCCTCACCGAGGAACTGATCATCGAAGTGGCGCTCAAGTTCAAGGACGGGTCGGTGGAAGTGGACTTCACCGGTTCGTCGCCGCATTATCGCGGGCCGCTGAACCTGGGTTGGCCGACCACTGAGACGGCGGTATTCCTCGCCTTCAAGCACTACTTTCCCGAAGTGCCGATCAACGGCGGCTGCTTTCGCCCATTCACCTTCAAGTGCCCTCCGGGGTCCTTCCTCAATGCGCCATGGCCGAATGCCGTGGGCGGTTTCTCGGAGAGCGCGCAGCGCGTTGCCGACGCCGTGTTCATTGCGCTGGCCAAGGCGCTGCCCGAGCTTGCCTGCGGCGGCTCATACGGCACTGGCGGCACGCTGACCTTCTCCGGTTACGACAAGAACGGCAGCTTCTTTGCGAGTGTGTTCCCCATGTGCGGCGGCTACGGCGGTAGCAAGGGCGCCGACGGCCTGGTGCATGGCCCGCTGCCGATCGGCCTGGCGCAGTTTCCCAAGCTGGAAGCCTCGGAACACGACTTCCCGCTGCGCTGGGACGCGCTGGAGCTGCGCCCCGACTCCTCGGGCGCCGGGCGCTGGCGCGGCGGCTCGGGCTCGGTGTTCCGCTTCAAGCCGCTGGTGCCCATGACCATCTCGTTCCTGGGAGACCGCGCGCGCTTTGCCCCTTTCGGCGTGGTCGGTGGCGCACCTGCCGCCATGACCGAAATCACCGTCTGGAACAAGGATGGAATGTCGGGCGGCCCGGGCAACAGCATGGTCAAGGGCGTCAAGGTCGAACCCGGCGATTGCATCGAAATGAAGTCGGCAGGCGGCGGCGGCTATGGCCTGGCGTCGCAGCGCGACGCGGCGGCCATTGCTGCCGATATAAAGGATGGCCTCTTGTCTCCCCTGGCTTAACTATAGAAATACTGACATAGCACTGAACCCGCTCGACCTCGCCATCATCCGCGGCCTGATGTCCGAACCGCGTACGCTGATGATGGACGAACCGTCGATCGGGCTGGCCCCAGTCATGGTCAAGCGCATCGGCGTGGAGATCCGCCGCCTCAACCGGGAAGCAGGCATCGGCATCGTGCTGGTGGAACAGAATGTCGAATTCGCGTTGACCGTCGCGGACCGCGTCGCCATCCTCGCGCAGGGTCAGGTGGTGCACACCGGCCCGCCGCGCGACATGCGCAACCCTGCCCTGCTGGCCCACCATTTCTTCGGGTCGACGCCGGAGACTGAGGCCGGGTAGTGTGTGGGACCGCGCGGCCTGTCACGCAGGCTCTTTGGTTGCGTTGAAGAGCCCTATCCGTTCTGGTACGCGGCAATGACACCGGTCTCGCACAGATTCGCAATGCTTGCTTCCGAATATCCCAGTTCGAGCAGTACGGCCTTCGTGTGTTGGCCGAGCAGGGGTGACGGCGCATACTCCGTGTCGTCGAACCCGTCGAACTTGATGGGACTGCCGATCAGCTTGACATCGCCTGCAGCCGGATGCTTTACCGTGCGCACCAGATTGCGCTGCTTGATGACTTCCTGTTCGATCGCCTCGCCAATGCTGTTGACCGAGCCGTGGGGAATGTCCTCGCGCTCGAAGATTGCATGCCATTCATCCATGGTCTTGTGCGACAGGACTTCAATGACGAGCGCATCGAGCTCATCCTTGTTCCTGTAACGATCGGCAGTCGTGCGGTACTTGGGGTTCGCGATCAGGTCTTCCCGCTCGATCGCCACGCAGAATTTTCGCCAGAAAGCGCCCACGTGCAGCGCAATCACGATATCTCCGTCCTTGACCGGGAAGCGGCCGTACGGCGTGATGCTGTGATGCGCGCTGCCCACCCGCCCGGGACTTTCTCCCGTCACGAAATACAGTTCCGCCAGATAACCGAGCAGTCCCATCAGCCCCTCGAGCAGGCTGATGTCTATGCGCGAGCCCTTGCCGGTGGCATTGCGTTTCTGCAGTCCGGCCAGAATGGCGATTGCGGCCCAGAGCCCACCGCCGATATCCCCCATCGGAATGCCCATCTTGGTGGGCGGGCCGTCAGCCTCGCCGTTGATGCTCATCACGCCGCTCATCGCCTGGGTCACCAGATCGAACGAGGGCATTTCCCGCAGCGGCCCGGTCTGGCCAAAGCCACTGATCGAACAAATGACCAGCCGGGGATTCACCCGCATGAACTCATCGTATCCAAGGCCAAGTCGATCCATCACGCCGGGTCGAAAGTTCTCGAGCACCACATCGGAGCTGGCGGCAAGCTTGAGCACGAGATCCCGGCCCTCCGGCTTCTTCAGATCGATGCAGACGCTTTTCTTGTTTCTGTTGATGGCAAGGAAATAGTGGCTTTCCTTGTTGACGAGGGGCGCGAGGGTCCTGGTCTGGTCGCCGATCTGCAACTCCTCGACCTTGATGACCTCGGCGCCCAGATCCCCGAGGATCATCGAGCAAAACGGGCCAGTCAGGACGCGGCTCAAATCGAGAACCTTCACCCCGGTGAGCGGCGCTCCCGCCATGAGGCCGGCGATTACCGACGATTCCTTGTCTGCCTGATTCATTCTTGCCCCGAAGAAGTGTTCCGCCCGCGCAGCACCGCTGCGCTCCACGCCTTGAGCGCTCGACAAGCTTGCCCGGAACCGGTGATCGCACAATGACGCTTGCCCGTGCTGGAGAGGCAAGTGAATGGGATTTGACGCCAGGTTCACAGTAACAAAGAGATTTATACTATGTCAATGCAGCTTTCGAGTCCGATGGCGTCACTTGGAGGCCATTTGAGAATTGGCGAAATGGCCCCTGATGCAGGGGAGCTTGAGGGGACTCAGTAACGTCACTGCGCCCTCAATTGTGAAATAGGCTCTTCATGAACGACGCAAGCCCCGGTGGTGAAAGAATCCAGTTACGCCTCGGCATCTTCGGCTACGGTGAAGTGGGCCATGGCCTGGCACTTGGGCTCCGGGCAGCCGGCCTCGAGGCCGTCAGTGCCTTCCAGCGCGACGCCCACCGGCCCGTCATCCAGGAGCGTGCGCGCCTGTCGGGCGTCCGGCTCGTCGCCACACCGCTTGAGCTTGCCGCATCATCGGACCTGATCATTGCGGTGACTCAAGGTTCGGATTCGCTGCAGGCTGCGCATTCCATCGCCCCCGGCATGTGCCCCTCGCACTGCTATGTCGATCTCGCGTCGGCCAGCCCGTCCATCAAGCAGGGCGTGGCCGATGCGCTCGCGCCATCGGGCGCATTGGTCGCCGATGGCGCCATTGAAGGCTCCCCTTTCGAGCACGGGCACCAGTTGCCCATCATTGTCAGCGGCCCCGGCGCCGCGAGTTTCGCGTCAGCACTTGCACCGTGGGGACTGCGGATCGTGGTCGTCGGACCGGAGCTGGGCAAGGCATCCGCAATCAAGGGGCTGCGCCACATTCTCATGAAAGGGCAGATTGCATTGCTGATCGAATGCGCTGTCGCCGCCAGGCGTTACGGTATCAGCGACGAGTTGTTTGCGTCGGTTGCCGAGTGGTACGACGCCCTGCCCTTCATGGACAACGCGACGCGGCTGTTGCGCACCACGGCGGTTCATGCTCGCCGCAGGGCCGAGGAAGCGCAAATGGCGGTGGAGATCCTCAAGGGCCTGGGGATCGAACCCATCATGACCACGGCCACCGTCAGGCTGCTCACGCGCATTGCGGATCTTGGCCTGCGGGACACATTGAACACGCAAGTGCCAAAGTCACATGTCGAGGCGCTCGAATTGATGGGCCGGTACGCCGATGCAAAAGCCGATTCCTAGAATGACCGCGCCGGTTCCTCGCCACCGTGAAAATCAGGTGAAAATCAGGTGTTGCGCGCATGGGCGTGCTGGGGCCACAATGGTGGGTGCATGGGGAACATGCATGGTCCAGCATAGCGAGGATTCTTAACGTTGGCGCTTGGGAGGCTGCGATGAAAAACACGCTTTTGGTCTTGCATCCGGGTGTGGAAGCTGCAGATTCGAATGCCGTTGCAAGCAACGAGTCCCTGAAAGGGGCGCATTCGGCGGGTCGCAAAGGCAGCCTCGCGCCGCGCCTGGCCAGCTTCAAGGGACGGCGCATCGCCGTTCTCGACAACACCAAGGTCAATGCCGTTGAACTCATGACCGCCGTTGCCAAGCGGCTTGAGGCCCACGGGGTCGCCGAAGTCAGGCACTGGCGCAAGCGCCACGCGGGGGAATCGGGAGCCCAGTTCATTCCGGACATCCTGCACTGGAAACCGGACCTGGTGCTGACGGGCCTGGGGGATTGAGGGTCCTGCACGTCGTGGAGTGTCCACGACTCCTGCAGCATCGAAAAGGCCGGCGTTGCAACGGTGACGTTCGTCAGCCCGCCCTTTCGCGTCCTCGCGATGCGCCGGCGCGAGTCCCAGGGCGTGCCCGAGTTGCCACTGGTCTGGGTGGTGCATCCGATGATGAACCTGTTGCCTGCCCAAATCGAGGAACTCGCGGACAGGATCCTGCCTGACGTGATCAAGGCGGTCATTTCGCAGCCGGCCCCGGTTCGCAAGGAAGCCATGGCGTGATCATGCAATCGCAAGTCCTGGAGGTAAGCGCTTCACCCGGCGAATTGCAGGACTACTTCGAAGCACAGGGCTGGACTGACGGCCTTCCGGTCGTGCCGCCCACGGCGGATCTGGTCTCCGCGATGATAGAGGGCAGCGGCCTGGCCGCCGGCGCCAGCGTAGCGACCATTGCGCCGAGCCAGGTCATGGCGAGCGTCGAAAAAGTCGCCATCAATGCCGTGATGGCCGGTTGCAGGCCCCAGTACATGCCGGTGATCCTTGCCGCGCTGCGGGCGCTCTCGCAGCCCGCATGGAATGCGGCCGGGGTTCAGGCCACGACCCACGCCGCTTCACCCCTTATCTTCGTCCATGGCCCCATACGCAAGCGTATTGGAATCAACTGCGGCAGCAACGTTTTCGGGCAGGGCTTTCGCGCCAATGCGACGATCGGTCGCGCTGTGCGCCTGGTGCTGATGAACATCGGGCAGGGCCTTCCCGGGAAGACAGACATGGCAACACTGGGTACCCCGTGCAAGTACACCTTTTGCGCGGGCGAGAACGAGGAGAGCAGCCCATGGGAGCCCTTTCATGTGGAACGGGGCCTGGCTGCGAACGACAGCGCGGTCACCGTCCATGCAGCGGAGGGCCCGCATACGATGCAGGATCACGGCAGCCGCATCGCCGATGAGTTGTTGATGACCATCGCGGACACCATCAACATCACCGGCAATAACAACGCCGGGCTGGGCGGCGAGGTGATGTTGGTGCTCGGACCGGAACACGCGCAGATCCTTGCCGGCGACGGCATGAGCAAGGACGACGTCCGCCGCGAACTGCACCGCCGCATGCGCCTGCGCTTCGATCGGTTTGGCAGCGGTTTGCGGGCGTGGTACCGCAAGCGCAGACCCGCCATCGATGTCGGGCCCGAAGTGACGGAAATCCCGTTCCTCGACGATGCCAGCCAGCTATTGATCCTGGTTGCCGGCGGCCCTGGCCTGCATTCCATGGTGGTTCCGAGCTTCGGCGGCATGTCGCGAAGCATCACGGAACGGGTTACCGGGCCTGATTGACCTGGCGCGATAGCGCGATGCCGTCCCCGGATGCACGTCTGGCCGGGCTCGCGGTGCCGGAAATATTCTCTCCTTGTCGCTACATCTTGATGCCGGCGCTCTTGATGAGCCGCTCATTGTCGACCAGTTCACGCCGCCGCTGTGCGTCGAACTCATCCGGGGAAAGGGTGAATGGTTCGGTGCCCAGTTTGGCCAGGCGCTCCTTCATGTCTGGCGTGCTCATCGCCTTGACGATCTCCTGATTGAGGCGACTCACGATATCGCGTGGCGTCTTGGACGAAACCATGATTCCCAGCCACGACCTGTACCCAGCGCCGGGAACGATTTCCTCGATTGTCGGAAGATCAGGCAAGGCGCCAACGCGCCGCGACACCATGGCAAGAGCGACCAATTTTCCATCCTTGATAGCGGAGAGGGCGGAGGCCAGCGCGGTATAGGTGAAATCAATGCGGCCGGCCATGACCTCGGTCAAGCCATCAGTGGTGCTCTTGAACGGGACGTGCAGCCCCTGCAGCCCGGCCCCGATGCGGAATTTCTCGGCGCTGATGTGCGACGTCGTTCCGATTCCGGCCGACGCGTAGGTGGGCCCGTTGGGGTTTGCCTTGGCCGCCGCTATCAACTCGCGCACCGACTTGATACCCCTGGAGCCGGCGACCACCAGCACCAGCGGACTCTCCACCAGCGTGGTCACCCCGGAAAAATCCCTCATCGTGTCGTAGGGCAGGTTCTGCATCAGGGACGGCACGATGGTGTGCGACGACGAGTCGCTCAGCAGCGTATAGCCGTCCGCCGGCTGCGAGGCCACGAGCGCCGTCGCAATGGATCCCCCCGCGCCGGGTCGGTTTTCCGCCACAAACGTCTGCCCGGTATTCTTGCTCAGAACTTCATTGAGCAGGCGCACCACCACGTCGATCCCCGTCCCCGGCCCGTAGGGAACCATGATCTTGACCGGCTTCGATGGATAGGCCTGCGCCAGCACGCCGAGCGCGAAGACCCACAGGCCCATGCCCATTCCCAGGCGGATAGCAAGATTGGCTCGCATCGGTTTTCCTTTCATTGCTCGACAACAATCAAGAGATAAACGGACGCTCGACGCGGCGACAGCTGCACGCCTCGACTCGTCCCCGGTCCTGATGACTTGCGGCGCCCGGCCCCGGATCAGCGGGGGCCCAGGGCAAGCATTTCGCCCCAGCCCTTCGGCAGATGAATCTTCTTGCCCACCGGGTATCCCAGGCGACCATTTTGCGAAAACACGTACGCGTTGGTGCGCAGAGGATCCCCG
The DNA here is from genome assembly GCA_964201515.1 of Burkholderiales bacterium. Taxonomy (GTDB): domain Bacteria; phylum Pseudomonadota; class Gammaproteobacteria; order Burkholderiales; family SG8-39; genus CAIYPG01. The sequence goes on along the minus strand of CAXNGL010000011.1, from coordinate 13,874 downwards.
GTGACCGCAATCATGAAATCTTCGGGCTTGAAGACCTGTGGAACGAGCCGATTCGGGTCGTCTGATTCATGGAACAATTTCGGTATGCGGCCCGCCCTGGCTTCGTCCGCCAGGTTCCAGGTGGGCTTGTTCATCCAGTCGCGCAGATTGCGCTCCAGTTCCCATGCCGGCAAACGCGCATGCTCGAACAGGTACTTCTTCACATCGTGCTTCTTCCATCCGTACCTGGCAATGGTCTCGGCCAGAATCGGCGTGAGCAGCACGAGCGGGCGCAGCGTGCCGTAGGCCGACCCCATCATGAAGCACAGCTGCCAGGTCATCTGCCTCACCAGCGAATAGGCGACGTTCGCGAGGATGGCCTCGGGCGACGCACCCGACACGGAGGCGATCACATTGCCCCCCGTCATGCGCGACACGGTCACCGTGTTGTCGCCTGCGGCAAACCCCATTTCCACGCTGTTGGGTTCCCAGCCGATCTTGGCCAGGGTGTCTTCGTTCTCCGGGCACACCACGCGGAAAGTATTGCCGTAGGTACCCTTGTCCGTCTTGTGGGGCAGGAATCCGACGACGTTGCGCAAGTACAGGCGCCAGAATCGGCCCACCGATGTGTTGGGCCGGAAACCGTCGCGAAGCACGCCCTGGGTGTAGTTGAATCCCAATTGCTTGATGATGGGGCCGTTGAGGATGATGAGCGTTTCCGCGCCCGGCGTATTGCCGCTGTGCTCGACGCCGTATCCGGGATCCGCCATCGCCTCCACCAGCGCCACCAGCACCGGCATGTACTCGGGGCGGCAACCTGCCATCACCCCGTTGACGGCCACGCTCCACACCGTCGCCGCGCGATTGTCGGGCAACAACACGCCCAGCACCTCATCATCGCGACGATCGGTGAATTTCAGGAACCGCTCTACCCGCTCGCGGGTGGGCGGCACAATCGGCAGGCCGTCGCTCCATTCCTTGTCGCAGAAGTAATCGTTGACCTCCTCGAACCCGCCGCGAAATACGATTTCGCGTTCGCCGGGTTCCTCGGCGTAGTCATCCAGTGTGGCCCCCCGCATGAGGTTCTCGATGACCCTTTCGGTGGTGACCTCAATGGCATTGCTGCGCAATTCCTCCGGGGTTTGCGCGTCGGGATGGCCCGGAATCAGCGCCACCGGAATGTTTGGAAAACCGAGGCCCACCGAAGTGGCAGCGGCCTGGCGGATGAACCCCTCGCAGACGAGGGACGACGCCGGGATTCCGGCAGCTTCGCACACGGCACTCACCCGCAGCACGGCGGGTGTGCAGCTTCCTCAACAGCCCATGCCGGAGATCGCGGCGTCGACCCCCAGGTCTTTCAGGCGTTGCGGCAATTCGGCAAGGATCTTGCGCTCATCGGCGCCATGCGTGTTGCCGAACTCGCGCCAGCTGACGAAACGCACGCCAGGGTAGCGCGCGCGGATGCCCTCTTCCAGCGCCGCAAAGACCTTGTCGCCGGAGAAAATGAAGTCCCAAAGCTGGGCGATGGTCTTGCCGTTCAGCGTGTCGAGGCGGCGTGCCAGCGTTTTCTTTTTCATCTGCCGAGGGCTGCGCGGCCACAGCACCTCGTAATGACCATCGTTGCTCGTTTTCGGACTATTCACGTCACCCCCTCCTGGTTGCGAGCCGGTCGCCGTCACCCGGCTCCGGAGTCATCGTCGCCTTGCGGCCCACTGGCTCTGCCAATGCATTCGATCGATCGTGCCTTGTTCGTGCCAAGCTATTCGCTTCAACCCTTAAACCCAGTATATCGACCTGCCGGATTGGCCGTCAACGCAAGCGCATTGCACGCAACGGGAGATATCCTTGGAACCGCCACGGCCTCGCCCTTTCACCATGGATGCAAAGCGAGCAATGCGCTACCGGAAATACCGCTGCAGTCGCTTCACGCGCTCACCCGCGCCAATGGAGCGAGCAGCTCACATGATAGGATCATGCGCAGGGGCCCTTGCTCGGCGCAATGTCGGGGGCTGTCCCGTTGCAGGCACCGGCTGATGAACGCCGGCACCATCATTGTTCGAGGGGATCCATGAGTTCGCCCGCACCCAAACAAGCACCTGGTAATGGCTCGCTGTCCGGCGTGAGGGTTCTCGACCTGTCACGCGTCCTGGGCGGCCCGCTGGCGGCGCAAACCCTGGCCGACCATGGCGCCGACGTGATCAAGGTCGAACCGCCGCGTGGCGATGAGACCCGGGAAATGGGGCCGCCCTTCTACAAGGATGCGGCGTCGATCTTCATCAACGTCAATCGCAACAAGCGCGGGATCTCCCTCGACCTCAACAGCGATGCCGGGCGCGCGGTACTGCTGCGCCTGCTGCAGCGCACCGACATTCTGGTCGAAAACTTCAAGCCGGGCACCATGGAAAAATGGGGCATCGGGTTCGAGGTTCTGGCGCGGCGCTTTCCCCGCCTGATCCACGCCAGCATTACCGGGTTCGGTTCCGACGGGCCGCTCGGCGGAGCGCCCGGTTACGACGTGATGGTGCAGGCCTGGGCCGGGCTGATTTCGGTCAACGGCTCCCGCGACAGCGGGCCGTTGCGACTCGGCGTGCCGGTCGTCGACATGACGGCAGGCGCCAACATGGTCATCGGCATTCTCCTGGCCCTGTACGCGCGCGAGCGAACCGGGGCCGGCCAGCATATCGACGTGACGCTCTACGATTCAGGACTGGCGTTGACGCACCCGCACGCCCCGAACTGGTTCCTGTCCGGCAAAACCCCGGGCCTCAGCGGCAACGACAACCCCAACATTTCTCCTTACAGCCTGTATCGGACCCGCCGTAGCGCTTTGTTCATCGCTGTGGGGAACGACCTCCAGTTCGGCCGCATGTGCGAAATCATCGGCATGCCCCAGTTGGCACGCGACCCGCGATTCGCCGTCAATGCCAGCCGCGTGGTCAACAACACGGAGTTGACCCCAATCATCGAAACAGCCATTGTCGAGCGCGATGGCGCGGAACTGTGCACCGCGCTATTGGGCGCAGGCGTTCCGGCTGGACTGGTGCAGACCATACCCGACGCGCTCACTCATCCCCACACGCGGCACCGCGACATGCTGGTCGAAATGGGGGAATACCGCTGGGCGGGCATCCCCGTGAAGCTTTCGGGTACGCCGGGCTCGGTACGGCGCGCGCCTCCGGAGTTCAACCAGCACGTGGATGAAGTCCTGGCCGAATCAGGATTCTCCGCCGAAGAGATTACGGCCCTGCGCGCGCAGGGCGTGGTCGGAAAATTGCGAATTAGATCTCCAGCCGAGTCAGGCAAATGAGCGTGAAACCCGCAGACACGCGGTTCGCAGCGGCGAAAGCAGTGACGTGACGATTCGTGCATGCTGCCTGGTTGGCAATCAGGCGAATGCCGCCGGCCCAACGGCCCGGCGCCTGACGACAGGAATTCTGACAACCGAAAGGGATAGGCCATGAGACTGTTTTCACTTCACGCGCTTCTCACCATAGCCGCGCTCCTCGCCAGCGGCCCATCCCTTGCGCAACAGTACCCGACCAAGCCAATCCGTTTGGTTATCGGGTTTCCACCAGGGACTATCATCGATACCGTGGCCCGCATGGTCGGCACTGAAATGGAAAAGCAACTCGGGCAGCCGATCGTTCTCGAATTCAAGCCAGGAGCCAATGGAACCATCGCGGCAAAATACGTCGTGAGTTCCAATCCCGACGGCTACACGTTTTACTACGGCAACGTCCTCCTCGCCCACCCACTGTTCAACCGGAACAACGCCGTGGATGCGGCCACGGAACTCTCGCCGGTGTCGCGCTTCGTGACACTTCCGTATTTTCTTGTCGCGAGGTCCGGTTTGCCGGTCAAGTCGATTCAGGATCTGCTGGCCTATACCAAGGCCAATCCCGGCGCGCTGACCCACGGCGCGCCGACGGCTACTACCGACCTGTTGATGCAAATGCTCAAGGACAGGGCGGGCATCGAGTCGAGAAGCATTCCCTACAAGGGTTCACCGCAAATACTGACTGCGCTACTGGCCGGAGAAATAGACACGACGATCTCGTCGGTGCAGGCGTTCCTGCCGCATATCCAGGCGGGCAGGATCCGCGCGCTGCTGGTCACGTCGCCCCGGCGTTCCCCGGTCTTGCCCAATGTCGCCACGACGGTCGATGCAGGCTTGCCGAATTTCGACATGGCGCTCAACTTCGGACTATGGGCGCCGCTCCAGACGCCGAAAGAAATCAATCAAAGACTGAGCAAGGAAGTCTCTGTCGTCCTGAAGAATCCAATCATTGTCGAGCAGATCCTGAAAGGATCCGCCGCCGAAGCGGTCGGCTCCACGCCGGAAGAACAGATGCGATCTTTCGAGGCCGAGACGAGGTTCTGGTCCGAAGCAATCCGCCGCGCCAATTTCCAACCTCAATAGGAAACCGCGCGAGCTATCCGCGCGTTCTTGAGCGAACGCTCAAGCAACGCCCGACCACTGCCTTGCGTCTATCCCAGGAGCAGGTCGCGATGCTGTGGCGCCGCAACGGCGGCAACAGCGCGCGCACAGGCAGGGCCGGAAAGCCCCCGTATCGCTGCCACGCCGTGTTCGGTCACCACATGGGTGACATGCGCGCGGGAAACGGAAACCGATTCCAGTACCGGCAGGATTGTCGACGCGCCGTGGCGATCCGTCGAAAACAACGCAATGATCGATGCCTCGGCGCGCGCCCCGGCGGCGGCAAAGTCGGCACCACCGCCAACCCCGCTCAGCACCCGGCCCTTGTGCGAGGTTGAATTGATATTGCCCTGCAAATCCACCTGCAACGCAGCGTTGATCGCCACAAAGCGCGGCGTTGCGGCAAGCGCATCGGCATTGTGGGCAATACGGGAGTCGAGCAAGGCGATGCGCGGATTGTTGTCGGCCCAGGCATAGAAGCTCGCGGTGCCCATGACCGTGGCCCCCACCGCCAATGCGTTGCCGCGAATGCGGCGACTGACGCAGCCCGCTTCAATCAGTCGCATGGCCGCAGTGCCGACAATGCCGGTGTGCATGGCAAGATCGCGCCGCTGCCGCACCAGCGCAGGCACGATCCCCGCCAACGCCCGGCCTACTCCCAGTTCGATGGTCGCGCCATCCGGAACGATGTCGGCCACGAAATCGCCTATCCGGGCGGCAGCGTCGGAAACGGGGTCCTCGGCCAGTTCGTTGGGCTCGCGATCGTTGTACACCGTGTAGTCGGAGGCACTGATGTCGAGCGGGGTCTCGCAGGCGATCCGCGGCAGGCGCTCGTTCAACTCCAGGGCGCGAAAGCGTGCCCGCTCCCATGCGGGAACCATGATGTCCCCGATCAGCCCCGGTGTTGCGTGGCGGGCATCGATCCGGCGGCCCTGCAGCAGAATGCCGTCGATTCGCAGCGACCCGTCGAGGATTTTTCGCAGCAGCCCCGACATCGGATCGGTCAGGATTTCAGCCCTGCCCTCCGCGATGGCCTTGCGGGACTTCGAACCCGGCACCGGCGTCAACAGGCGCAGCGACGGGCCGCACGCGTCCGCCAGCCGTTCCGACCCGCCGGTCATGACCTGAATGGCGCGAATCCCCGGCACTGCACCGGCCGCCAGGATGAGCTCCTCGATGAGCGCCGCAGGCTCCCCGGTGCCGGTACCGACCAGCACCGTGTCGCCCGGGCGCAGCAGTGCGCCCAGTTCATTGCCTGACATAGTCAATTGGCTCCTGGCGAGAAGATCCGGGAATCATTCTCTTGAAGAAGGTGACTGGTAGAAGGTGACTGCGTCGATCACCACAAACGTGGCGAAGGAACCCGGCTCTCCCGCGCCTCGACGACATGCACTCGGATGGAATTTAGCTTCCGCGACGGGGCAGTCGCACCACGGCCCAGCCTTTCGCAGTGGCCTGGCCTCGCTGATCGACCGTCTCGACTGTAATCTTGAGACGGCCCACACCATCCGGTGACACTGTTTTCTCGATCACCCGGCCACGGCAATAGGTGGTATCACCGACGAGGTTGAAGCGCCGAATTTCGCAATAGAGCTCTTCGAGGAAACCGTGGTCGCCAATCCAGTTGGTCAGCATGACTGAAAGCCATGAGATCCGTTCCGGTCCGTAATCGTAGGCCTCGGGTACACCGACACTCTTGGCCAGCACCGTATCCCAGTGCACCGCCTCTGGCGGTTCCGGAATTCCGTAGCCGTTGAGCACTCCGGCGGCCGGATGCCGGCGCAGATAGTCGTACCAGTAGCTGTGCGCCCAGACGAACAACCCGCCCCATGCCTGCTCGAAGGCCACCGCCACAGTCGCCGTGTAGGGGCCGCGCACGATCTCGTCGACGGTGTCTTCTACTGCGACATCCTCGAAGTACAGGTACTCGGCGCCGCGCGGCTTTTCATTCATCATGCGCTCGGCGATGACCTGTATCTCCTCCTTGGTGTAGGACTTCTTTTCCAGCGCCTTGTACTTGCCCTTCTCCTTGGCCTGGGTCCTCTCCATGCGCATGCCCCACGACTCGGATTGCGCCAGCAATCGGCCATCCGAAGTCCTGAAATCGATGCTTGATATCTGCTTGAACATCCGCCCGGCAAAGCGGCTGGGTAGCTCGATGAGGTCCTTGAATGTCACCTCGGGCGTAATGGTATCGCCGAGCCTGCCATGCTCCTTCCAACGCCAGTGGGAGCCGCCGAACATCGAATGCACACCGGGAAGCCCCCCACGGTAACCGATCGACATGCGGCTGAATGCGTACAGGATCGAGGGCGGCGCGATGATGCCCTTGTAGGCGGACCCCTTGGCGTATTCGTCGTCGAGATACAGCCGGTTCTTGTCGCCTATCGCCCACACCCAGTGGCGTACCGCGTCGCGGGTGACTTCCGTGAGGTAGGGCGGCTCCTTGATTTCCACCCGCTTCCCGATCAACGAGCGAACGCGCGCAAGCTCGGCATCGGTGACGCGGCCGGTGTGCACTGGTTCGTTTGCATCGACAGACTGGTTCATGCTTTCCTCGAATTTGAACGATATCGAATTTCCCCGAAGGGACATTCTACCCGGCATGTTCTCGCGGGTCTTGAAGCGCAAAAGCCGATGCGGAGAAACAGCACGCCCGTTTCGTTGAGGAGTACTAGAACGTACCGAGCCCCAGGAAACCATCGGCGCCGAAGTCATTCAGTATCATTTTCCCCACCAGTTCCTTCAGCGTTTCCGTTGTGCCGCCACCCAACGTCCCATAGCGCGCACCCCGGTAAAAGCGGGACACGGGGTATTCATCGAGGAATCCGTAGCCGCCGTGTACCTGGATCGCTTCGCTGGTGACCCTCAGCGCCATTTCGTTACAGAAGATCTTGGCGTTGGCGGCCTGGTAGGGGTCCGGAAACGGGTTCGCCGTGGCGCAGGCGCGGTACAGAATGGAACGCCCGGCTTCGATGTCTCGATACATGTCGGCCAGCTTGAAGCGCAGCGCCTGGAATTCACCGATGGGCCTGCCGAACGCCGAACGGTCGCGCGCGTAGCGAACTGCCTCCTCGAACGCACCCTCGGCCAATCCGAGTGAAATGCCGGGATTGAGGCAGCGCTGGGTATTGAAGGCATTCAGCAGCTTGCGGAAGCCATCGTCCCGTACGATCAGGTTTTCCAGCGGTAATTCGCAATTCTCGAAGCGGATTTCGGCCAGGTTTTCGCCACCCATGGTGTGGTAGCGCGCCGTGGTGATGAATCCCGGGGTGCCTTTCTCGATGAGCACGCAACCGATCCCCGAACGCCCCGGTTTCCTGTCGACCCGGGTGAATACCACGAAAGCCTGCGCCTCATCAACGCGGCTGATCAGCGTCTTGACCCCGTTCAGGATCACCTTGCCACCGATCACGTCGGCATTGGTGCGGTAATTGGCCACATCCGTTCCCGCGTCCGGTTCAGTCATGCATACCGCCAGGATCACGTCACCGCTGCACACGCCAGGAAGCAGGCGGCGCTTGATGCTCTCGGGTGCGAAGGCATCGATGATTTTCGTCTGTACGCCAACCTCCCCCATCACCGCCATCGCCGTCACATAGCAGCCTTTGGCAATTTCCTCGAGGACCAGCGCCGTGTCGAGGACGTTCATGCCCAGGCCGCCGTACTCTTCCGGCACTGCCATGCCGAGCACCCCGATGTGGGCGAGTTCGCGAATGTTCTCCCAGGGAAACGTGCCGTCCATGTACTTGAGCGCACGCGGCTTGAAGTTGCCCTGGGTCAGTTCGCGCACCGTCCCGATCATGCGCCGCTGCTCTTCGGTGAGTTGAAATTCCATATGCCCGGTTTCTCCTGTAATCGAACGCAATGAAGTGATCGGCGACCCAAACATGCAGCCAGTCTTGTCGTGAGCTTGCATAATACTTTTCGAACAGGAGAACGGACAGATGAAGAAGCGAATCACCACAAAAGCAGATTATTGGCATGCTGCGGCAAACGCGGGGATCGTGGAGCACTGGCGAGCCTTCCACATCACCCGGTGTCCCCATGAGTTCGCTGCCCTGCCGAACACCCGCTGGGGCGCGGCAGGACCGATCCCGACAGGCCGGCATCCGTCTGCGAAAAAGGAATCCGACGGTCCGCGCAAGACGAGCGCATGCACCGACAAACACCTTGCAGTGCAGCATCCATTTGTCCCATTGCCTTCGACAGTGCTTGCAACAGGTGATCCCCAGCCGCTTTAGCCCGAACGAATGAATCCCCGCCGACCTACTTTCGCCTCGGTCCGAAACAAAGTAGCATCGGCGCGTTGCATTCAGGACACGACCCTGGCGGAATGCTTGCCCGACCCGTCGTTGCCTAGTTTGCTGTCAAAAAAAATTCCCGGAGGAAACAATGAAGACAAAACAGTTGCTGCTGAGCACCGTCGCTGCCGCATTCCTGGCCGCTCCTGTCGCCGGAGCCCTGGCGCAGGGCAAGACCGGCATAGTGAAGATCGGCGTGAACGAGACCTTGAGCGGCAAATTTGTCGGCGTCGGCCTGCCGCCAACGACCGCCATTCGCCTCGCCGTGCACGAAGTCAATGAAAAGGGCTTCAAGGTTGGCGACACCACCTACAAGTTCGAGCCTATCATTCTCGACAACCGCAGCGAGGGTTCGGTCATGGTGGCCAATGCCACGCGACTGATCGAAGACGACAAGGTCAAGGTGATCTTCGGGCCGACCCTGTCCCTGCTCGCCAACCAGTCGCAGGAAATCACCGTGCCCGCCAACGTGATCAATTTCTCCGCGGCCGGCAGCTGGCAGGGCCTGGGTTACCTCAAGGACCCGAAAAAGCCGCTGCTGTTCGGCACCCAGCTCCCATTGCCCGACCTGGCCCTGAGCGAAGTCGATGCCATGAAGCAGCTCGGCGCCAAGAAGATTGCCTACATGGGCTCGGACGACGACACGACGCGCGGCAACATGGGGCCGTTCCTTGCGGAGGCCAAAAAGCAGGGCCTGCAGGCGGAGCTGATCCTGTTTCCCTATAACACCGCTGACTTCAGCAGCTTCGTCACGCGTGCCAAGTCAATGGGGCTCGAGGCCGTTTTTTTTCTCCACCCACAGGTTTCGGCGCCCAATCTCATGCGCGCCATGGTCGAGCTGAAAGCCTTTCCCAAGGGCTTTGCAGGTCGCGGCATGTTGCCCGCCGCAGCCCTGACGCAGGCCATCGGCAAGCCCGTGCCATTCCCGTTCATTTCGGTCAATGCCACGCCTGACCTGTCCTATCCCGCCACTCCCGCGCAGAAGGCCTTTGCCGACAAGCTGAAGGGTACTGGGGTCGATCTTGGCGCCACCATCAACTTCGCCTTCTTCAGCTACGACTTCGTGCCGATGCTCGCCGCCGCAATGACCAAGGCGGGAACGGTCACCGATACGGCAAAGATCGCCGCGGCGCTGAAGACCATCACCTACAACGGCGCCGGAGGCAAGGTCTGCATTGCCAAAGACGTGCAGACGGCGATCTATGACGGCGCCCAGATCATCGTTCGCGAAGGAAAGGTGAGCGCGAAGGCATTCCCGAGCTCCTGCAAGTAGTCGCGGAAGGAACCCGCGATCGTGGAGGAGCAACTGACGCTGTTCGTTCAGTACGCGTTAAACGGCATCGCCATGGGTGCCGTGTACGCGATGATCGCAGCCGGCATCACGCTGGTCTACGGGCTCTCGCGCATCATCCACTTCGCCGTCGGCGAGCTGGTGATGTTCGGGGCCTTTATTGCCTTGATGGTATGGGAGGCGACGGGCAGCTTCAGCTGGGCGCTCGCCGCGGCCATTCCCGCGCTCGCCATCATCGGTCTCATTACCGAACGCGTCGTGTTTCGCTTCACGCTCAAGGAACCCCTGACGGGATTCATTGTGTCCCTGGGGCTGATCCTCGTATTCCAGGGCACGGCGGTCGAAATCTGGTCCCCCAATCCGAAGTACTCCCAACCTCCGCTGCATGGATCGTGGGACTTCTTCGACATCCTGGTACGCAAGCAGTCGATGCTGAATCTCGCGATTGCGGCGGTGGTGCTGGCGGTCTGCTACGTCGTGTTGAAGAAGACCACCGCAGGCAAGTCGGTGCGCGCAGTCTCCGACGACCCCGACGCATCGGCACTCATGGGCATACCGGTGAAGAAGGTCATCATGGCGACATTCATCGTCGGCTCCGCACTGGCGGGCATTGCGGGGTGCATCATCATGACCGTTGGCTTCATCAGCCCCTTCATCGGCGCGGTGTACCTGCTGCGCGGCTTTGCCGTGGCGCTGATCGGCGGGCTGGGCAACATCCAGGGGGCAGCCATTGCGGGGATAGGCCTCGGCATCGCTGAAAGCCTCGCCGCTGGTTACGTGGGCCCCGGCTGGACGGATGCCTATGTGTTCGGCACGGTGGTGCTGGTGCTGCTGTGGCGCCCGACCGGGCTGGCAGGCGGCGCCGAAGGCGCGCGCATATGACGGGTGTTGCCCGCTCGCCGCTGCGCGCAGCAGGGCCGTATGGCGGCGTGCTGTTGCTGGGACTACTCGCCTACCTGCTCCCGCAGGTGTCGTCCAGCAGTTTTGTGCTCAGCCTGGCGACGACGGCGCTCATTTACGCCATTGCGGCATCGGGGCTGGGCTTCCTGTGGGGCCAGAGCGGCCAGCTTTCCCTTGCGCACGCAGCGGTATTCGGCATCGGCGCCTATACGGCCGCCATCTGTGCCAAGCAATTCGGGCTGACCTTCGCCGCATCGCTGCCGATCAGCACCGGCGTCGGCCTGGTTGCCGGAGCGCTGGTGGCACTGCCCAGCCTGCGCACCAGCGGCCATTACTTCGTCATCCTCACATTCGCCGTTGGCGAGGTGATTTCCGTTGTCGAAATGCGCTGGGAATCGCTGACGGGCGGCGTCAACGGCATCACCACACTGCCGGGCGCGCAGACGCTGTTCGGGCTGCGCCTGGCAGGCCGTGCCGACTACTACACTGTCGTCGTGATCTTTGCGGTGGTGGTGCTCCTCGTGCTGTGCCTGCTGATGAGAAGCCGCTGGGGTATCCTGCTTCGCAGCATGCGCGAGAACCCCGACCTGTCGACGTCGCTGGGCATCAACGTGCCGATCAACCGGGTGATCGCGTTCGCGCTGTCGGGCGCCATCGCCGGGCTGGCGGGGCAGCTGTATCTCTACCACGTGAAGTCGATCGCCCCCGAAGCCTTCATGTCGAACCTGTCCATCGCTTTCCTGCTGGTGGTGCTGCTGGGCGGGAAAAACCACCTGCTCGGGCCGGCGGTCGGGGCCTTCATCTATGTCTTCCTGCCAGAATACATCGGCCTGTCCCCGGTGCGCAGCCAGATCGCCTTCGGCGTCATCCTGGTGATCATGATCCTGACTGCACCGGACGGGGCGCTCAGCCTCATCGGCCGCTTGCGCGAGCGCCTGCGGGCGCGGCGCCCGGAGGGCGGCGCATGAATCCGCTCCTGCGAACGCACATGCTGAGCAAGCATTTCGCCGGCATTCGCGCCGTCGGGCCGGTCGACTTCACCGCCACCTCCGGTGAGATTGTCGGCATCATCGGGCCCAACGGCTGCGGCAAGACCACCTTCTTCAATGTGGTCTCCGGGTTCATGAAGCCGACTGCCGGACAGGTCTTCTGGGAGGGTGAGGACATCGTCAGCGTTCCGGCCCACCGGCGCGCGCGCCTGGGCATGGTGCGCACGTTCCAGGAACGCATGGTTTTCCCGGGCACGTCGGTGCGCGAAAACCTGCAAACCGCCCTCATACAACACGGCGTCGATGACATCGGCGACGAGGCAGTCACGGCTGCGCTCGATTATGTCGGCCTTCCGCACCAGGTCATCGACCAACTGGCGGGGAACCTCTCCTGGGGCGAGTGCCGCCTGCTCGGCATGGCGCTGGGCCTGGTGCTCAAGCCCAAGATCGTGCTCCTGGATGAACCCTTCGCCGGCCTCAACCGCGTCGGCGCGGAGCGCGTCACCTCGACGCTGCGCCGACTGCGCGGCGACGGTATCGGCGCGGTGATCGTCGAGCACGAAATGGACCTGCTGCTGCCCCTGTGCGACCGCGTGGTGGTGCTCGCCAACGGCGAGATCCTCGCCGAGGGAACCAGCAAGGAAATCCTGCAGCGCGATGACGTGCGTGCCGTCTACTTCGGAGGCGATCCCGTTGCTCGAGATCAATGACCTGCACGTTCACTTCGGGCACGTGCATGCGCTGCGCGGCGCGACCCTGTCCGCGGCCCGCGACGAAGTCCTGGTCCTGATCGGCCCCAATGGCGCCGGCAAGAGCACCGTGCTCAATGCCGTGGCCGGGCTGTATGCCCCGACCGAAGGCAGCATCCGAATCGATGGCAAGGATGTCACCGGCCACCCGTCTGTCGAAATCGTGCGCGCAGGCGTCACGCTGATTCCGCAGGGCCGGCGCCTGTTCCGCTCCATGTCCGTGCGCGAGAACCTGGAAATGGGCTCCTACACGAAGAACATTCGCACCGAGATCGACAAGAAGATCTCGCACTGGGCGGCATTGTTTCCCGAGATCGGACAGCGCCTGGGCATACGCTCTGCTCTCCTGTCGGGCGGGCAGCAACAGATTGTCGCCATCACCCGCGGCCTGATGTCAGAGCCGCGCATGCTGCTGCTGGATGAGCCCAGCATCGGGCTTGCGCCCATCGTGGTGAAGCGCATCGGCGAGGAAATCCGCCGCCTCAATCGCGACTCCGGCATCGGCATCGTGCTGGTCGAGCAGAACGTGGAATTTGCGCTCAGCGTGGCCGACCGCGTTGCCATCCTGTCCCAGGGGCGCGTCGTCCATGTGGGCCCGCCCTCGGCGCTTCGCGATCCGGCGTTGCTGGCGCACCATTTCTTTGGCGACGCCGCACGCTAGGGCGGATTCAAGGGCACGCCAGCCGTGACTTGAAGCCGGGATGAACGCGCACTGTTCGGAAGGGGTGCGCTGCCCAGGCGCTGCATCGCCCGCCGCCGCCCCACCGCATCGCCACGCCGGTGCCTGCGCCGTGTGCATCCCCGGGCACGCGCTGATCAATCCCTGACATCCCCACGGAGGAATCCATGAGCAACGCAACTGCAGCATCCGCCCGGCTCTCGGGCAAGACCGCCATCGTCACCGGTGGTGGCGGCGGCATCGGCCGTGCGGTCTGTGAGCGCCTGGCCGCCGATGGCGCGGCGATTGCCGTGTTCGACGTCAACGACGATGGCGCGGCGAAAACCTGCGCCAGCGTGACCGCCGCGGGCGGCCGCGCGAAGGCCTGGCACGTCGATGTCACCTCGCGCGCGTCGGTGGCAGCCGCGGTGCAGGCCGTGACCGCAGAGTTCGGTGGCCTCGACATCCTCGTCAACAATGCGGGGCTGGCGCGGCGCGGCTCCTTTCTGGAGCTGTCCGACACCGACTGGAACTTCATCCTCGGGCTGAACCTGACCGGCTACTTC
>CAXNGL010000010.1:0-24519 GCA_964201515.1 Burkholderiales bacterium | reverse complement strand
AGGCGTATTCGGCGTGCTCCAACATGCCGCGCTTCGGTCACAGCGGCATCCTCACCGAGCAACAGATGAAGGACCTCACCGCCTTGTTGCTCGACCCGAACTCTCCCATCAACAAGTAGCGGCCAGTTGCAAAATGAATTTTGCAACCGCTGACATAGGGGAGCATGAGGGGATGTATCCCCTCATGTTGAATTGACCTGACGCGCAAGAGCCCGTGCAAAACGGGCTTTTCTTCGTTCCATTGCATAAGGCACCGCTGATATGAGTCCAGATCGCCGCGACTTCCTGCGTCTGCTCGCTGCCGCTGCTGCAGCCGGGCTGCCACTGGCACAGGCCGAAGCGGCCGCCGCGGCAGGTGACGGGCGCTTCTACGACCTGCCGCGCTTCGGCAATGTGTCGCTGCTGCATTTCACCGACTGTCATGCGCAACTTCTGCCGATGTGGTTTCGCGAGCCCAATGTCAATCTGGGCATCGGTGCCGGAAACAACCGCGCGCCGCACCTCGTGGGCGAGGCATTGCTCAAGCAGTTTCGCATCCGTCCGGGCACGCGCGAAGCACATGCATTCACGTCACTCGATTTCAGTCGCGCAGCGCGCAGTTTCGGCAAGGTCGGCGGCTTCGCCCACCTGGCGACCCTGGTGAAGCAGTTGCGCGCCTCGCGACCAGCATCGCTGCTGCTCGATGGCGGGGACACGCTGCAGGGTTCGGCGACCGCCCTGTGGAGCTACGGCCAGGACATGCTCGAGGCGACGCGCCTCCTTGGCGTGGACATCATGACCGCGCACTGGGAGTTCACCTACGGCCAGGATCGCGTGAAGGAGATCGTCGACAAGGAACTGGCGGGCAAGACCGAGTTCCTCGCCCAGAACATCGAAACCAGGGACTTCGGCGACCCGGTGTTCAAGGCCTGGACGATGCGCGAACTCGGCGGCGTGCCGGTTGCCGTGATCGGCCAGGCCTTCCCCTACACGCCGATCGCCAATCCGCGCTACCTGATGGCGGACTGGACCTTCGGCATCCAGGAGGAGCGCCTGCAGAAATACGTCGACGAGGCGCGCGCCAAGGGCGCGGCGGTGGTGGTGCTGCTGTCGCACAACGGCATGGATGTCGACCTGAAGCTGGCCTCGCGCGTGCGCGGCATCGACGTGATCCTCGGCGGGCACACGCACGACGGCGTGCCCGTGGCGCTCGAAATTTCCAATGCGGGCGGCAAGACGGTGGTGACCAATGCCGGCTCCAATGGCAAGTTCCTCGCGGTGATGGACCTCGAGGTCAAGGGCCGGCGCGTGACCGATTACCGCTACAGGCTCCTGCCAGTATTTTCACGGCTGTTGCCTGCAGACAGGCGCATGCAAGAATTAATTGTCAGGAATAGGTCGCCGCACGCCGCCAAGCTGTCTGAAAAGCTCGCGGTCACCGAAGGCCTGCTGTACCGGCGCGGCAACTTCAACGGCAGCTTCGACCAGGTCATGCTCGATGCGCTCATGGCGGTGAAGGGCGC
Organism: Burkholderiales bacterium; assembly: GCA_964201515.1. Classification (GTDB taxonomy): domain Bacteria; phylum Pseudomonadota; class Gammaproteobacteria; order Burkholderiales; family SG8-39; genus CAIYPG01. The sequence goes on along the minus strand of CAXNGL010000010.1, from coordinate 23,017 downwards.
GGACCTGGCGTTCTCCCCGGGGTTTCGCTGGGGCACCAGCATCCTGCCCGGTGAAGCGATCACCTTCGAGCATGTCATGGACCAGACCGCCATCACTTACCCTTACACCACGCTTGCCGAGATGAGCGGCGAGACGATCAAGAATGTCCTGGAAGATGTCTGCGACAACCTGTTCAACCCGGATCCCTACTACCAGCAGGGCGGGGACATGGTGCGCGTGGGCGGCATGACCTATGCCTGCGAGCCGGGGGCGAAGATGGGGGCGCGCATCAGCGACCTGCGCCTGAAGGGCGAACCCATTTCCGCGTCGAAGATCTACAAGGTGGCGGGCTGGGCACCGGTTGCCGAGGGCGCGCAGGGAGAGCCCGCATGGGACATCCTGGCGCAGTACCTGCGGGACAAGAAGAGCATCGCCCCGCCCAAGCTCAATTTGCCGCGCCTCATCGGCGTCGAGGGCAATGCCGGCATCGCGCCTTGAGCGTGACGCCGTCCGCGCCGCCGTTCCGACGCAGCCGTTTGCAACGGGCGCGCTTCACGAGCCGATCAATGACGTTTGGTGTCCTGGCGCGCAGGCCCGCGACGGCCCTCGCAGCGGTTTTCGCGATGGCTTGCGCGCTGGTTCCCATGCTGGCGATGGCCGCACCGCCACCCGCCACCGTGGCGGTGAAGGCGGTGCAGGTGGCGCCGCACAGCTGGTACGTCGAGGGCATGCGCGGCGTGCCCTCGAAACTCAACCAGGGCTACACCTCGAATGCCGGTTTCGTGGTGACGCGCGCGGGGGTCATCGTCTTCGACGCGTTGGGCACGCCGCCGCTGGGCGAGGCGCTCCTCAAGGCGATTCGCAGCGTGACCCGGCAGCCGGTGCGGCGCGTGATCGTCAGCCACTATCACGCCGATCACTTCTACGGCCTGCAGGCGTTCAAGCGCCTCGGCGCCGAGATCTGGGCCGACCGCAGCGTCGAGGCCTACCTGCAATCGGATGCACCGCGCGCGCGCATGGCCGAGCGCAAGAACTCGCTCGCCCCCTGGGTCGATGACACGCTGCAGATCGTGGCGCCCGACCGCTACCTCGACCGCGACGAGGCGTTCGAATTCGGCGGCCTCAACTTCACGGTGTCCCGCGTCGGCCCGGCGCACACGGCCGAGGATCTCACCCTGTCGGTGCGCGAGGACGGCGTGATGTTCGTCGGCGACCTCATCTTTGCCGGGCGCCTGCCCTTTGTCGGGGATGCCGACAGCCGCGCCTGGATTGCCGCCATCGACAAGGTGCTGGCGGTGCGCCCGCGCATCCTCGTTACCGGGCATGGGCGCGTGTCGCGGGATGCCGGTGCCGACCTGGCGCTGACTCGCGACTACCTGGTGTTCCTGCGCGAGGCCATGTCGGCTGCCGTGCGCGACTTCGTGCCCTTCGAGGAAGTGCTGCAAAAGACCGACTGGAGGCGGTTTTCCAAATTGCCCGCCTTCGACGCTGCCAACCGCATCAATGCCTATGGCACCTACCTGCTCATGGAAAGGGAATCGCTGGGCGCGAAGTAGCGGCCCGGTCCCAGGCTCCAGGCAACGGCGCCCAATGCCTTGAAATTCCGGGGTTTCCACCCCATATGCGCTTCATCGGGCGAGACCCCTCGGGTATAATCATCGGCTTGGTTTTCGCGTGGTTCGCGTTCTTGCGCATGCTCTTGCCGGTGCTATTTGACCCGCAGTGGGTGAGGTTCGCGTTTGCACGGCTCACGTCCCAGTTCACGTTGGTTTTTTTGTAGCGTCCGGAGCGTCATATGCCGATTTATGTCTATCGTTGCTCGTCGTGCAGCTTCCAGAACGAGCATTTGCAGAAAATGAGTGATGCGCGCCTGACTGACTGCCCCAAGTGCGGCAAGCCTGATTACCAGAAGATGCTGACTGCCGCTGGCTTCCAGTTGAAGGGATCGGGCTGGTACGCTACCGATTTCAAGGGCGGTGCAGCGGCGCCGGCGGCAAAGACGGAGGGTGACGCCAAGGCCAGCGACGCCAAGGCCGGTGGCAGCGATGCCGCTCCCACTCCCGCGAAGACCGATTCCACTCCGTCCGCCACGCCGGCCGCAGCGTCCAGCACCCCGCCAGCCAGCACGGGCACCGCGTCGACCTGAACCCGATCCCATCGATGACTTGGCCCACATCGCCAATGCGGCATTGTCGCCGGTCGTCACTGCGACGCACGCGCTGCCGCGATCGCACCGCGGATTCACACTGAACCTCATCCCATGAAAAAATATCTCATCACCGGTCTGCTGGTCTGGATCCCGCTGGCGATCACCGTCTGGGTGCTCGAAGCCATCGTCACCACCATGGACCAGACCTTGCTTCTCTTTCCGCCGGAGTGGAAGCCCCCCATCTACATCCCCGGCCTTGGGGTCGTGCTCACGGTGCTGGTAGTAATGCTCACCGGGATCTTCGTTTCCAACTTCCTCGGCCAGAAGTTGCTGATCGTGTGGGAAGGCATCCTCAAGCGCATCCCGGTGGTGAACTCCATCTATGGCGGCGTCAAGCAGGTGAGCGACACGCTGTTCTCGCCGGGGGGGCAGGCCTTTCGCAAGGCGGTGCTGATGCAGTATCCGCGCGCCGATTGCTGGACCATTGCCTTCATGACCGGGCAGCCCGGCGGCGACGTCGCCAACCACCTCTCTGGCGACTACGTCAGTGTCTACGTGCCGACGACGCCCAACCCGACCTCGGGTTTCTTCCTGATGCTGCGGCGCTCGGATATCATCGAACTGGACATGAGCGTGGATGAAGCGCTCAAGTATGTCATTTCCATGGGCGTCGTCGCGCCGTCCACCCGGCACCTGCCTGCAAAACTGCCGGACAGCAAGCCATAGCGTCCTCGCGACACAACACCTTTCCAGAGCGTCTCCAATGCGTACTCATTACTGCGGCCTCGTCGGCACGGCCGACCTCGGCAAGACTGTCACCCTGTACGGCTGGGCGCATCGCCGCCGTGACCACGGCGGCGTGATCTTCATCGACCTCAGGGACCGCGAGGGCCTGGTGCAGGTGGTGAGCGACCCGGACCGCAAGGACACCTTCGCCAACGCCGAGCGCATCCGCAATGAATACGTGCTGAAGGTGACCGGCGTGGTGAGGAAGCGCCCCGAAGGCACCATCAACGCCAACCTGCACTCGGGCGAGATCGAGGTGCTGTCGCATACCATCGAAATCCTGAATGTCGCGCTGACGCCGCCGTTCCAGCTCGACGACGAGAACCTGTCGGAGAACGTGCGCCTCACGCATCGCGTCATTGATCTTCGCCGCCCGCAGATGCAGAAGAACCTGATGCTGCGCTATCGCGTCGCCATGTCGGTGCGCAAGTACCTGGACGCGCAGGGCTTCATCGACATCGAGACGCCGATGCTCACGAAGTCGACGCCGGAGGGCGCGCGGGATTATCTCGTGCCCTCGCGCGTGCACGACGGCCAGTTCTTCGCGCTGCCGCAATCGCCGCAGCTGTTCAAGCAGATGCTGATGATGGCGGGCTTCGACCGCTACTACCAGATCACCAAGTGCTTCCGCGACGAGGACCTGCGCGCCGACCGCCAGCCCGAGTTCACGCAGATCGACTGCGAAACATCATTCCTTGGCGAAGAAGAGATCCGCAACATCTTCGAGGGCATGTTCCACAGCGTGTTCAAGGAAGCCATGGGCGAGAGCCTGCAGCAGCCCTTCCCGGTCATGCCGTATGCCGAGGCGATGCGCCTCTACGGCTCGGACAAGCCGGACCTGCGCATCGCGCTACAGTTCACCGAACTCACCGACGTGATGAAGTCAGTCGACTTCAAGGTGTTCTCAGGGCCCGCCACCACGCCGGGCGGCCGTGTTGCCGGCCTGCTGATCCCCAAGGGCGCAGAACTGTCGCGCGGCGAGATCGACGCCTACACCGAGTTCGTCGGCATCTATGGCGCCAAGGGCCTCGCCTATATCAAGTTCAATGAGATCGAATCGTTCCTGGAAAATGCGGGCCGCGAGGGCCTGCAGTCGCCCATCGTCAAGAACCTCTCCGACGAGGCATTGAAAGCCATCATCGAGCGCTCCGGCGCGAAGAGTGGCGACCTGATCTTCTTTGGTGCCGGCAAGGCCAAGGTGGTGAACGATGCATTGGGCGCGCTGCGCGTGAAGATCGGCCACGACGCCTTCGGCAAGAAGCACGGCCTGGCATCTTCGGAATGGCGCCCGCTGTGGGTGGTGGACTTCCCGATGTTCGAATACGACGACGAAGCCAAGCGCTGGAACGCCATGCACCACCCGTTTACCGCGCCCAAGGACGGCCACGAGGACTATCTCGACACCGACCCGGGCAAGGCCGTGGCCAAGGCCTACGACATGGTGTTGAACGGCTGGGAGCTTGGCGGCGGTTCGGTGCGTATCCATCGCGAGGAAGTGCAGTCAAAGGTGTTCCGCGCGCTGGCCATCGATGCCGAGGAAGCAAAGCTCAAGTTCGGCTTCCTGCTGGATGCCCTGCAGTACGGCGCGCCTCCGCATGGTGGCATCGCCTTCGGCCTGGATCGCATGGTCACGCTGATGACCGGTTCCGAATCCATCCGCGACGTCATCGCCTTCCCCAAGACGCAGCGCGCGCAGTGCCTGCTCACCAGCGCGCCTTCGCCGGTGGACGACAAGCAGTTGCGCGAACTGCACATCCGCCTGCGCAACGTCGAGAAGGCCTGAGAGGGGCCGGCGGTGGCGAATGCTTGTTGAGAAGCGCCAGCGCATGAGCCAGTCAATGCGGAAAATCCACGTCGACTTGGGGCGTTGGTTCGGCGCGTTGTCCCGGGGCGCGGCCGCATTGGTGTTCCTGGCACTGTTCGTATGGGTCGCGCCGCCAGGCGCCTCTTCGGCATGGGCGCGTGGCCCGGCGCCGCTGGAGGCGGTCGGCGCCGCGCAACTGCCAGCCGAGGCGCAGTCGATGCTGGCGCTGATCCGCAAGGGCGGTCCCTATCGCTATCGCCAGGACGACAGCAGCTTCGGCAATCGCGAGCGCCGGCTCCCGCAGCAGGCGCAGGGTTTCTACCGTGAATACACCGTGCCGACGCCCGGCGCGCGCGATCGTGGCGCCCGTCGTATCATCGCCGGCGGCAACCCGCCGACCGTGTTCTATTACACCGATGACCACTACCGCAGCTTCCGGCAGATCAGGGACTAGCGCATGACAGTGACGACACATTGGCTGCACGATCACAGCAGGGCCGGCGTCTATCACCTCAAGGCCGATGCGCGCGAATTCGCGTTGGAGGCGGCGGCCGCGGGCCTGCATGTCTATCGCGTCGACATCGACCACGCGCACGGCAAGAAGGATTTCCTCGCGCGCGTGAGCCGCGCCATGCACTTCCCGGACTGGTTTGGCGGAAATTGGGATGCGTTTGCGGATTGCTTGAAGGACCTGTCGTGGACTCATGGCGATGAGGCGGCCGGAGAGGACGGCAGTGGCTGGGTGATCATCCTGGAGAAGAGCAAGCACTACTGCGACGGGCACCGGCACGACTTCGAGGAGGCGGTCGGCGCCCTGGCCGAGGCCGCCGAATTCTGGCGCGGCGAGGGCCGGCCGTTGTGGGCGCTGATCGGCGGACCGGATGGATGGAAGTCCGGGTGGCCGGACATGCCGCTGAAATGAGGAGATACTGGATGGCAGTATTTATCGTTTCTATCCACTAATACGCTAATGATCATTCTTAAGTTGGCAGTAAATAGCATGTTTCGACGGACGCGGACGTGCGGATGAGCGACGGCGTGCCGCGCCACAAGATTCCGCGCTCCGTGGTGGTGGTCATCCACACGCCCGGGCTGCAGGTGCTGATGATGGAGCGCGCCGCCTGGCCCGGCTTCTGGCAGTCGGTGACGGGCAGCCTCGATCGCGAGGATCAACGAGATTCCGAGTTGACGACTGTCGCTTAAAATGCGACGATTGTCGCTATTTATGCGACATTCGATTCGGCACTCACTTCTCTATGAACCTCGCAGACCTCCTATTCGGCACCTACCGGCGCGACGTGCTTGGCTTGCTGTTGCTGCATCCGGGCGAGTCGTTCCACGTCCGCAACATCGCGCGCATGACCACGCGCCCCGCGAACACGCTTTATCGCGAGCTCGCTACGCTGGCCGCAGCGGGCCTGCTGGTGCGTTCGGCGCAAGGCAACCAGGTGCACTACCGCGCCAATACCGACTGCCCCATTTACGACGAGTTGCGCGGGATACTCAAAAAAACGACCGGCCTTGCCGATGTATTGCGCGATGCACTGCGGCCGCTCGCCAGTCATATTCAGGCCGCACTGGTTTATGGATCCATGGCCAGCGGCGACGAAAGTGCCCGCAGCGACGTGGACGTGATGATTGTCGGCAGTCTGCGTTTCGAGGACGCGATTCATGCGCTTTCGCCCGCGGAGGGCATCTTGCATCGCGACATCAACCCACATGTGTTCAGGCCGGACGAATTCGCCCACAAGCGGGCGGAGAATGGCGGGTTCGTTTCACGCGTTCTCGCCGGTCCGACAATTTTTCTGATCGGGGATGCGAATGACATTGGACAATCTGTTCGGCATCGGAAAACTCAAGCCGCATAAGCCTTCGGCTGCGGATATCGCCCGGCTGCTTGATTCGGCCAAAGGGTCGATAACAGATGCGGGTCGCAAAGAGTTGAACCCGAACTCCCGCCTAGATCTGGCGTACAAGGGCCTGATGCAGTGCGCTCTCGCTGCATTGATGGCCAACGGGTTTCGCCCGTCCACAAGCGAACCAGGGCATCAACAGACGACGATCCAGACCCTGCCCAAGACAATCGGGCTGCCTTCGGAAAAACTGCGGCTGTTTGACGGATTCAGGCGCGCACGCAATTTGAGTGATTACGAAGGCGCGCCGGTTGAAGACAGCGTTGTCAAAGAATGCGTTTCAGCAGCCAGCGACTTGCTGTCATGTGTCAGGGCATGGATAAAAGAGAACCGGGCTGATCTGGGGAGTCATTGAACAAGAGATAGGCAATTCAATCCTGCCTCCTTTCGCGCATCGGGTTGATGTTGGCCAGGTCCCCGAAGGTCTGCACGAACAGGATCAGGCCCGGCCGGGCGCCGGGTGCGGCTGCGGCGTACGCTCTGATCAGCGGCCGCGCAGCGATGCGGCACAACTCGCCCAGCCACGCCCGGTGCCGGCTGCAGATCGGGCGCAACAGTTTGGGCAGCGTGAACACGCACTGCCGGTGCGCCACGGGTGCGAGCACGTTCTGCTCGACCCACTCGCCGTACAGCAGCACGCGCTTCTGGTGGCAGCTCGGGCAGAAGTAGCGCGTCTTGCACGACCAGGCGAGCAGGTACTCGTGCCGGCAGGCGTCGCAGTAAATCCGCGCGAAGCCCTCGCGTGGGTCGCCACAGGCGACGAAGCGCTCGATGACTTGCCCCTCGATCTCTCGCCGCATTCGGCCAGACTCGCGCCACTCCCTCGCATGGCGCTTGGCGCATTGCCACAGCGGGCTCGCGCGCGGATCGCGCGGCCGATACAGCCGCCTCCGGCCAAGGCGCCGGCGGCTGTCCCGACTCCCCTTCCCTCGCCCCTCGTACAACAGCGCGTCCCCATCCGGGGAGCAACGCAAATGCCGCTCAACCAGCTAGATCAAGACGCGCCCGGCTCCATCCGGCACGACCGTGTCAACGGCCTAGAATCGAGAGGCGTTGAGGACAGCTTGGACGAGACAGCCGAGTGTCGCCGAACCCGGCGTCGCGCCTACTTCCCACTCAAGCATCAACGGCACTTCTAATCCGTTGTCACGTAAAGAACTTTTTTCAGTGTAGTCTTGGTGGTCCTCCCCTATACGACCAAGCACAAGGTCTTGACAATCACCAATGGGGCGCCCCCCGCAATCGGCGATCCGACGAAACTCCCGTACAGCTTTCAGCTTTCTGACGTTGGGACCAAGCGCATTCCGGCGGTGGTCGCTGCCATCAAGAAGCTGGGTGGCAAGAAGCAAGCACTACTGCGCCGGGAACCGGCACGATTTCGAGGAGGCGGTGGGCGCCCTGGCCGATGCCGCCGACTTCTGGCGCGGCGAGAGCCGGCCGTTGTGCACGCTGATCGGCGGGCCGGATGGATGGAAGTCCGGGTGGCTGGACATGCCGCTGAAATGAGGAGATACAGAATGGCAGTATTTATCGTTTCTATCCACGAATAGGCTAATAGTCATTCTTAAATTGACAGTAAATGGCATGTTTCGACCGACGCGGACATGCGGATGAGCGACGGCGTGCCGCGCCACAAGATTCCGCGCTCCGTGCTGGTGGTCATCCACACGCCCGGGCTGCAGGTCCTGATGATGGAGCGCGCCGCCTGGCCCGGCTTCTGGCAGTCGGTGACGGGCAGCCTCGATCGCGACGATGAGCCGCCGCGCGAGGCGGCGATCCGCGAAGTGCTTGAGGAAACCGGGATCGACGCCGCGCGCCACGAGCTGGTGGACTGGGGCGTGGAAAACGACTTCGAAATCTTCGCCAAGCATCGCCATCGCTACGCGCCAGGTGTCACCCACAATCGCGAGCATGTCTTCAGCCTGCGGGTTCCGCAGGGCATCGCGGTGACGCTCGCCCCCGATGAACACTCGGGCTTTCGCTGGATGTCACAAGCCGCAGCGGCGGCAATCACCATCTCGTGGACCAACCGCGATGCCATCCTGGCGCTGGGCACGCGGCACGCGCACAGTCAGGCTAGCAATTTGCCCTCTTGAAGAAGCCTTTTGCGTACTGCGTCAGTCCCACCGTCACCGAACCGAAGTCGTCGCCGCGCAGCACCGGCGCGTCAAGGTGGATGGCGTCGCGGATGGCCTGCACCACGGCAGGTGATCGCGACGTCCCGCCGGTAAGAAAAATCTGATCGATCCTGGCGCCGGCGAGTTGCACCGCCTCGCGCGCCAGCGCGCCGATGCGATTCAGGTCGCCATCGATGGCGTCCATGAGTTCGTCGCGCGTGAGCGGGAAGATCAGTTCCGGGTCCACGTAGTCGAGTGACAGGTCCACGCATTCGGCCGATGACAGATCCACCTTGGCGAGCTCGGCGCTCCTCACCAGACGGAACTGCAGCGTCTGCTCCCACAGCGTGACCAGTCGCGCCACCTTCTCCGGGGCTTTGGCGCGCTTCACCAGTTCCCGCAGTTCCGCCCCGGATTTTCGAAAGCGTTCCTGCGCCGGAAAGTCGTTCACTGAAATGGCGTTGATCAGCAGCGGGTGCGGCACCGGCAAGCCGTCCTTGGTCAGCGTGCCTTTGCCGAAGTGCGGCATCAGGCTCTGCCACGCAAGATGAAAATCCAGGTCCACGCCACCGATGCGGTCGCCGGCATACGACAGCACGTCCTTGTCGCGATTGCCGCCGAAGGCACGCCCCGGCCCTACGCGCACTACGGCGCAGTCGGTGGTGCCGCCGCCCACATCCACCACGAGGATGACTTCCTCGCGGGTCGTGCCCATTTCATAGTTCAGCGCCGCGGCGAACGGCTCGGGCAGGAAGGTGACGTCCTTGAAGCCGGCGTCGCGCGCGGATTTTTCCATGATTTCCAGCGCGCGGCGATTACCGGCCGCGCCGGTGACCGAGCTGTATACCACTGGGTGGCCGATGGCCACGGTGGTCAACTTCTGCTTCGATTTCGCTTCGGCGCACTCGCGCACCTGCGCGATCATGGCCGTGATGACGTTGGTGAACACATCGATGTAGCGCGGCTGCAGGTCGCTGGCCAGAAACAGCTTGGGTGACTTGAAGTAGAAGCCTTCGCCCGGCGCGAGGGTGTTCTCGCGAATGGCATCTTCGCCGAACATCAGCTGGCTGGTGTCGTGGATGGCCTCGGCCAGCGTCTGGCTGGAATAGTCGCGCTCGGCCGCGGCCGCCGTTTCGTGGCCCATGATGCGCCGCTTCACGTACACCACCGACGGCATGTACGGGCCGTCGGCGGCGATGGGCACCAGCACCGGGCCGCTGGCCTCCCACGTGCCGATGGAACAGTTGGACGTGCCGAAATCAAGGCCGCAGATCATGGCGCGCGGCTTGCGGCGTTCAAATCAGGATGGGGCGGTTGGTACGTATCAGACGACACTGCGGATGGCATCAACTCGGACCGGTCCCGGGAAATTGAAAAAGTTGCTTCTGCCTCGAACGCGGTTTGCGTTGGAACCCAGCCACGGCAAGGTCGCGAAAAGTCCGATTCGGAATGGCCGAGCGTGCGGGATTCTACAGCGACCGCGGGTGCCCACCCGCGGTGAGGCGGCGGGTTTGCTCGACAGGATTATCGTGCGCCGACCGAAAATGCTGACCCGCAAGGGCTGTCTGGTCGAAGAGCAATCACCCTGTCGTGGACCAACCGCGATGCCATCCCGGCACTGGGCAAGCCCAAGGCGCGCGCTCTGCCGGAGTCGGCGGGAGCTACTGCGGCTGGTAGTTCGCCGATTTCGCAGCGATGGAAAAGAACCTCATGGTCTCTGTGAAGTTCCGCAGTTGGTCGGCTGCCGTAGACCCGACCGCCTCGTAGTCGAGCTTTGCGAACTGCTGCAGCACCTCATCATTCCTCGCGGCGGCCTGCGCAGCCTCGCTCAAGCGCTGGCCAATCGTCGCGGGAATTCCCCGCGGCGCCCAGAATCCGGCTGAGAAGCCGGCCCTCTCCAATCCCGGAACGCCCAGTTCGGCTGCGGTCGGGACGTCCGGATAGCGAGACATGCGCTTCGCCGCGGTCACGAACAGCGCCCGCACCGACTGCGCTTGTAGCGCGCTCTGGGCATTCCCGAACAGGTTCACGTGCATCGCGATCTCGCCCTTCGCCATGAGTGGAAGGAACTGCGCGAAGTTGGTGAAAGGTATGTTCGTGTAGGTCAGTCCCTTGGAATTTTTCACCGAATGCATGATCAGATCCTGGGCGGCGAAGGTGACGGCGTTGTTCAGCGTACCCGCGGGATTGTTCTTGGCATGGGCGACGAGCTCGTCGAGCGTCTGCACGTTCAGCTTCGAGCTGACAAGGAGCACCTGCGGACTGTAGAGACTGTCCGAGATGGGGGCGAAATCGGTGCCCGCGTCGACCGGATTGGCCTTGGTGAAGGTCGCTGTGAGATTTGTCACCGACCCGAAGAAAATCGTATAGCCATCGGGTTGCGCGTTCTTCGCCGCGTTGGCGCCGATTCCCCCGTTCGCTCCCGGCCGGGGCTCCACGATGAGCGTCTGCCGCAGCAGTTCCTGCATCGGCCTGGTCAGCAGGCGGGCCGCCGTGTCGGTCGTCGTTCCCGCTGGATAACCGACGATAACCCTGATGGGCTTGGCCGGATAGTCCTGGGCGAAACCCGGCCCTGCCGTCGTCAACGCGGCTATCGAAGCGATCGCACTGATGCATCCAATGAATTTCATCCCTTATCCCTTATCCCTTATCCCCGGCCAATGCCGAAATGTTCGAACCAACCACTACTGCAATTGTAAGACCTGCGCATCGATCCCGACAACCCGCTCACGGCGATCCGCGAAGAGTCAGAGGAAACCGGCATCGATGCCATGCGCGATGCGATGCAGGGCTGGGCCGTGGCGAACCGGTTATTCGCCGCCAACCACGGCCTTGATGCCGGTCCATACGGCCAGCGCGGCCGCCCCGGCCGGCGCCATGGAGTTCACCATCTTGTTGACGCGCACCACCATTTTCTGCAATCCCAGTTCCCCGTCGTCGTCGAAGGTGAAGAGTTTGGCCAGGAACAGGGTGAACGGGCCGGCCTGCTGTGCCAAGCGCTTCAGGTGCATCAGCTTGGCGAGCGGCAGCCCGGTGATGAAGCTGAAGGAGATGCTGGCCTAATACTCGATGAATTCGCGCCAGTCGCGCAGGTTTTCGGGCATACGACCGCCGCGTCGGCTGTTGCGTTGACCGCATGGACGCGAGTGGGCATGATGCATGACATGCGTACACGGCATTTTCACACACTCCTGCTGGGCCTGGCCTCGGCGCTGACGTTGATTGCCGCGCCCCCGATGACGGCGCGAGCCCAGGCGCCGGCACCCGATATTTCGTCCGACGTATCGCAGGACGGCGATTTCATCAGCGTCACGGCCAGTGCGGAGCTGGCGGTGCCGCAGGCGCTGGCCTTCCAGGTCCTGACCGATTACGAGCGTTACCCGGAGTTCATTCCGGACATCGACCATTCCAAGGTTTTGCTGCGCCAGGGCACCGGCCTGGTGCTCGAGCAGCGCGGCACCATGAAGTTCCTGTTTTTCTCCCAGCCCATCGATATCCAGCTTGCGGTGGTGGAGTCCGCCCCGAATCGCGTGGTATCGCGCGTCCTGGGCGGTAACCTGCGCGGCTTCAGCGGGCGCTATGAGTTGCAGCCGGTTGCGGGCGGCGTGCGCATCACCTACAGCTCGCGCTACATACCGGCCTTTGTATTGCCCGAGTTGCTGGGTACCCTCATCGTGCGCAATGTCTTCGTCAAGGGCTTCGAGGCCATACTGCGGGAGATGCAACGCCGCCATGCCAAGGCAGGCGGGTGATCCGGTGGGCGATGCCAGCCTGAATGCATCAACGCCGAAGCCGCTGCCATCAACCCATTTCATGACCGACCGCCTGGCCCGATATCCTTTGTCTGATCGACATGCGCAATTCAACACTCAAGATCACCACCTACAACATCCACAAGGGCTTCTCGCACTTCAATCGGCGCATGATGGTGCACGAGCTGCGCGATCACTTGCGCGGCCTTGGCGCCGACATCGTGTTCCTGCAGGAGGTGCAGGGGGCGCACGACCGGCATGCCGCGTCATTCAAGGACTGGCCGGCTGCGCCGCAGTACGAGTTCCTGGCCGATTCGGTGTGGCAGGAGTTCGCCTACGGCCGCAATGCCGTGTATGACCACGGGCACCATGGCAACGCCATTCTCAGCCGCTATCCCATCCTGAGGAGCGCGAATCAGGACGTGTCTTCGCACGCCTTCGAGCGGCGCGGGCTGCTGCATTGCGAGATCGACTGGCCGGGCGCGCTGGGATCCGCATCTGCCTCCAGGCCCCTGCATTGCATGTGCGTGCACCTGGCCCTGAACGAACGTGGCCGCGGGTTGCAGGTCGGCGCGCTGATCGATCGCGTTCGCCGCGAGGTGCCCGACGATGCGCCTTTGGTGGTGGCGGGCGATTTCAACGACTGGCGCAATCGCGCCAGCAAGCGATTCCTCGAGGAATTGGGCCTCACCGAGGCGTTTCGCGACCATCGCGGCAAATCGGCGCGCAGTTTCCCGAGCCGCTTCCCGCTGCTGCGGCTCGATCGCATCTATGTGCGCGGTTTCGCCGTGGAGCACACCGAAGTGCACCACGGCCTTCCCTGGTCGCGCATCTCCGATCACGCGGCGCTGAGCGCGCAGCTGGCCGCACTCTGAGCCTGGCTTGAAACCGGAATACACCGGCGGCAATCGTCTCAAGCTCCTGTGCACGGGCGGCGAGTACTTCCCGGCGCTGGAGGCGGCGCTCGGCGCCGCGCAGAACGAGATCCATGTCGAGACTTACATCTACGAAGATGACGAGACGGGGCGGCGCATCACTTCGGTGCTGTGTGACGCGGCCAGGCGCGGGGTGGCCGTCTACCTGATGGTGGATGGCTTCGGCGCCAAGGACATGGCGGCTACGCTCAAGGGTGAACTGCGCGATGCCGGCGTGCAACTGCTGGTGTTCCGGCCGAAGATATCGCCCCTCACATTGAAGCGCGAACGGCTGCGCCGGTTGCATCGAAAGATTGCCGTCGTCGATGGGCGGGTGGCCTTTGTCGGCGGCATCAACATCATCGACGACATGCACACGCCCGGGCAGATTCCGCCGCGCTACGACTACGCGGTGGAGGTAGAGGGGCCGCTGGTGCCCGTCATTCACGATGCGGTCGACCGGCTGTGGGCGCGCATCTCCTGGGTCTATCGCGGCCGGCCCGTCAGGCGGGCGCGCCGCGCCCCTGATGGCACGCCCCGCGGGTCGCAGCGCGCCGCGCTGGTGGTGCGCGACAACTTCCATCATCGCTCCGACATCGAGGATGCATACCTGGCCGCCATCGAGGCGGCGCGCGAGGAAATCATCATCGCCAATGCCTATTTCTTTCCTGGCCGGCGCTTTCGCCAGGCACTGGTGCAAGCGGCGGGGCGCGGCGTGCGCGTGACGCTGCTGCTGCAGGGGCGTGTCGAATACATCCTGCTGCATTACGCCTCGCGGGCCCTGTATGGCATGCTGCTTAAGGCTGGTGTGGAAATCCGCGAATATCACAAGAGCTTCCTGCACGCCAAGGTGGCGGTCATCGACGGCCACTGGGCCACGGTGGGCTCATCCAACATCGATCCCTTCAGCCTGTTCCTGGCACGCGAAGCCAATGTCGTGGTGGAGGATCGTGATTTCGCCGCCCAATTGCGCCTGTCGCTGCACCAGGCGATGGAGGGGGGCGCGCTGCTGGTGCCCCGCGAGCGCTGGTTGCGCCAACCGCTGTGGAAGCGCCTGCCGATCTGGGTCGGCTATGGCCTGGTGCGTTTTCTTACCGGCATCGTGGGCTACGCGGGCAAGATCTAGTTTCCCGCTGTTCCACGCCAGCAGCGCCTGCAGCCCTCCCGTCCCAAGAAGAGCATCGCCGACGGTCGACGGCTAGCCTGTTGAATATGATCATATTGAAGCCTTGGTGTCCGGCCTGCGTACCTCGAAGCGGTAAATCTTATCGAGAATTCCCTGCGGCAGCGGCACCGGTTTGCGGGTTGCGGGATCGGCGTTGACGTACACCAACTCGCCGCTGGTGAGGTGCTCTTCACCGCGCCAGATGCCCAGGGCGAAGGCAGCCGAGGTGCGGCCGATGCGCGCGGCGCGACAGGCGATGTCGAGTTCTTCGTCGTAGGCGGCCGGCGCATGGAACTGCGCGCTGGAGGCGACCGCATACAGGTCGGTGCCATAGGCCTCGACCAGCCCCGCGGGGTAGTTGAAGCCGATGGCGCGCCAGTACTCGGTGATGGCGACATCGAAGTACAGGTAGTAATTGGCGTTGAACACCACGCGCTGCAGGTCGGTCTCGGCCCAGCGCACGCGCAGGCGGTGGGCGAAGCGGAAATCCTCGCGTTTCACCGGCGTCCTACTTCGTCGGGTAGTCGTGATCGACGTGCATCGCCTCCAGGAACCTCGACACCATGTTGTAGCAGCCGATGGTGAGCGTCAGCTCGATGATCTGGCGCTCGTCGAAGTGCTTCTTCACCGCGTTGAAGATGTCGTCGGGCACGCGCACCAGGCGCGTGCTTGCCTCGGTGTAGTCGATGACCGCGCGGTCGGCGGGGGCCAGGTCGGCGGCCCGCTCACAGCGCCTGAGCGCATCGATCTGCGACTGGGTAACGCCCGACTTGAGGGCGAAGGGCGCATGCGCATTGAATTCGTAGTCAGCGTCATTGATCGCCGCCACCATCATGATGGCCAGTTCGCGGTAGCGGCCGTCGAGCACCGCCTGCTGCCGGATGGCGGTGAGAAAGTGCATGTAGCCATCGAATACCTGCGGGCTGTACATGATGAGCTTGTGGATGTTGCCGACCCAGCCGGCGCGCTCCTTGCGCACGCGGTCGGCCATGGGCTTGTATTCGGGAAGGTCGATGTCTGGATAGGGGATGCGAGCCACGATGTTTCTCCAATTGCTGTAGGGATGATGCGTCGGAGTATAGCGGCATCGACTGGTAGCCCCCGCACGCGGGCCGATCTCCGCCATTGCGCGCGCACTACTGCAGCCCTACACTCGACGCATGCAAAAGACCGTCCATGGATGAATCCGTCATTCGCGCCATGCAGCGCTGGCCGAACGTGCCGGATGTGTACGGCTGGCTGCGCCTGGACCGGCGCGGCCACTGGTTGCTGAGAACCGGGCTGGTGAGAACCGGAGCGGGGCCCGACGGCCGGGTGCAGTTCGAGCGTATCGGCAATGCGGCGCTCAATGATTTCATCGCGCGCAACTACCAACCGGACGAGCGCGGCCGCTGGTACTTCCAGAACGGGCCGCAGCGCGTTTTCGTCGCGCTGGACGGGGCGCCGTGGGTGTTCCGCCTGGATGATGCGGGCCGGGACTGGCTGGCGCATACGGGGGCGCCCGCCGGGGTGGCGCGCAAGATTCTTTTCGATGAAAAGGACGCGGTATGGCTGCTGACCGGGCTTGGCGCCGGCGGCGTGCTCGACCGCGACCTGCCCGCGCTGCTCGATGCGCTGTGCGGCAATGGCGGTCAGCCGATCGATCCCGATGTCCTGGTGTCGAACCTGCGCGCAGGGCTGGCGCAACACGTAGAATTGCACGGCGTTCCGGTGCAGGTGGAGGCGGTTGTGGAGGCGGCGCTCGCCAGCCGCTTCGGGTTCGATCCCGAGCCCGGGGTGTAAATGGCCGGCCGCCTGCGGCAGGGTGGGTGGGGGGCGGCCGCTGCCAATGAATGTGAACGGAAGAACATGAAACTGACCATGACCAGTCTCCTCGGCGTAACGCTGATTGCATCCGGCCTGGTTGCCGGCTGCGGGGCCGAGAAATTCGTGCGCCTGGGATTCTGGACCAATGAGCCGACCGAGCAGCAGTCACCGCGCCTCGTGGGGGCCACGCAGTACACCTGCGACGGCAACAAGCGCCTGGCGGTGCGCTTTGCCGCCGCCGGCCAGCCCGCCATGGTGATTTTCCCGGAGCGCGAGTTCCGGCTCGACCCGGTCAAGGAAGCGGCGGGTCGCTATACCAATGGCCGCAGCACGCTGGTCGTGGAGGGTGAATCGGCCTCGCTCGACGAGGGCGGGACGCCGGTGCTGGCCAATTGCAAACGCGTCGTGGCACAGAAATAGCGCCTTCGGGCGACAACATTCGGAGCTCATGCATGGACCTCAACTATTCCGCGCAGGAAATTGCCTTTCGCGACGAGGTGCGCGCCTTCCTGCGCGCCAACCTGCCCGCGGAGGTGTCGCGCAAGGTGATCGAGCATCGCCACCTCGTGCGCGAGGACTACATGCGCTGGCAGGACATCCTGGCGGCCAAGGGCTGGCTGGCCGGTCACTGGCCCAAAGAATTCGGCGGCCAGGGCTGGAGCCACGTGCAGGCGCACATCTTCGATGAGGAGACGGCGCTTGCCGGCGCGCCGCGCGTGGTGCCCTTCGGCGTCAACATGGTGGCGCCGGTGATCATGGCCTTCGGCTCGCAACAGCAAAAGGACACCTGGCTCGCCGGCTTGCGCAGCAACAAGCACTGGTGGTGCCAGGGCTATTCGGAGCCGGGCGCCGGGTCGGACCTGGCATCGCTCAAGACCCGCGCCGAGCTGAGCGCCGATGGCACGCACTACGTCGTCAACGGGCAGAAGACCTGGACCACCATGGCGCACTGGGCCGACATGATGTTCTGCCTGGTGCGCACCACCAATGAAAAACGCAAGCAGGAGGGCATTTCATTCCTGCTCATCGACATGAAGACGCCGGGAATCAGCGTGCGGCCCTTCCTCACCCTCGACGAGGAGCATTCGCTCAACGACGTGTTCTTCGACAACGTCCGCGTGCCGGTGGAGAACCGCGTCGGCGAGGAGGGCAAGGGCTGGACCTACGCCAAGTACCTGCTCGGGTTCGAGCGCACGGTGGTCGCTGCGCTGGGATTCTCCAAGCGCGAACTGGCCACCCTGAAGCGCATCGCCGCCTCCGAAGTGCGCAACGGCCGGCCGCTGGCCGAGGATGCGCGCTTCGCGGCCAAGATTGCGCTGGCGGAAATCGACCTGATGGCGCTCGACATGACCGTGATGCGCGTCCTGTCATCGCGCGGCAAGGCGCCGGGGCCCGAAGCCTCGATCCTGAAAATCAAGGGCACCGAACTGCAGCAGACCATCACCGAGCTGATGATGGAGACGGTGGGACCGTATGCCGTGCCCTTCGTGCCGGAGGCGATCGAGAGCGACGCCAACGGGGCCGGCCCCGCGCACGCGGCGCCGCTCGCGGCCACCTACTTCAACTGGCGCAAGGTCACCATCTTCGGCGGCTCCAACGAGATCCAGCGCAACATCATTTCAAAGGCAGTGCTCGGCCTGTAAGGCGGCATCCACCGATGGGATACGGGAAGACATCATGGATTTGAGTTTCAACGACGACCAGAAGCAGTTGCAGGACGCGCTCGCCAAGTACATCGAGCGCGACTACGGGTTCGAGCGGCGGCGCGCCTACCAGGGCGCGGCGGAGGGCTTCAGCCGCGAGGTGTGGGCGCAGTTTGCCGACATGGGCCTGCTGTCGCTGCCGTTTGCCGAGGCGGACGGCGGCCTGGGCGGCGGTGCCGCCGAAATGCTGGTGGTGATGACGGCCATTGGCGACGCGCTCATGGTGGAGCCCTACCTCGCAACGGTGGTGCTGGCCGGCGGCGCCATTGCGCGCGCGGGCAGCAGCGCGCAAAAAGCGGAACTGCTTGGCGGCATTGCCGAAGGCAAGTTGATCGCGGCAGCGGCGTTCGAGGAACCCGGGGCGCGCTTCAACCTCGCGCACGTGGCGACCACGGCAAGGAAGGCGGGCGCTGAATACCTGCTGTCCGGCAGCAAGGCCGTGGTGCTGCATGGCGGGCAGGCCGACCGGCTGGTGGTGTCGGCGCGCACCTCGGGCAAGGTGGCGGATGAGAAAGGAATCAGTCTGTTCGTGGTCGACCGCAAGGCCCGCGGCGTTTCGGTGCGCGACTACCGCACCATCGACGGCCTGCGCGCCGCCGACATCACGTTCGATGGCGTGCGTGTCCCGGCGGACGCGCTGCTCGCCAACACGGAAAATGCGGAGGGCGCGGCGTTCGACAGCATTGACGCCGTTGCCGATGCGGGTGTGGCGGCGCTGTGCGCCGAGGCGGTGGGCGTGATGGAGTCGCTCAATCGCCAGACGCTGGAATACATCAAGGGTCGCCAGCAGTTCGGCGTGCCCATCGGCAGCTTCCAGGTGCTGCAGCATCGCGCGGTGGACATGTTCATGCACGCCGAACAATGTAAGTCGATGGCCTATCTGGCGGCGATCAAGGCCCCCGTGGTGGGCCATTCGGTTGGCGAGGCCGCCAGCATCAAGGAGCGCCGGCGTGCGGTGTCCGCGGCCAAGGTGCACATCGGCAATTCGGGGCGCGTGGTTGCGCAGGACGCGATCCAGATGCATGGCGGCATGGGCATGACCAATGAGCTTGCCGCCTCTCATTACGCCAAGCGCCTGACCATGATCGACTTCGTGCTCGGCGACAGCGCGCATCACCTGTCGCGATTCGAAGCAGCGGCCTGAAACGGGACCGGGATGAGCGAGTCCAATCGCCAGGTGCTGCTTGCAAGCCGTCCGACCGGTTGGGTGACGACGGACAATTTCCGCATTGTCGATGTGCCGGTGACGACGACCGGCGAGGGCCAGGTGCTGGTACGCAATCGCTTCCTCTCCCTTGATCCCTATATGCGGATGCGCATGGATGCGGCGAAAAGCTATGCGCCGAATACCGGGATTGGCGAGGTCATGGTCGGCGGCACGGTGGGCGAGGTGGTCGAATCGCGCAGCCCGAAATTCAAGGCGGGCGACTGGGTGTCCGGAATGTCCGGCTGGCAGCGCTTTGGTTGTGCTGACGCTGCGAGTTGGAGTCGCATCGACGCGACGCTGGCGCCGCCCTCCTGGTACCTCGGTGTGCTCGGCATGCCGGGTGTGACGGCCTGGATGGGGCTGACGGACATCGGTCAGCCCAAAGCGGGCGAGACGGTGGTGGTGTCTGCCGCATCCGGCGCCGTGGGCAGCGTGGTTGGCCAGCTCGCGCGCATTGCCGGCTGCCGCGTGGTGGGCATCGCGGGTGGCGCGGCAAAGTGCGCCTACGCCGTCAATGAACTGGGCTTCGATGCCTGCGTGGACTACAAGGCGGGTTCGTTGCGCAAGGCCATTGCCGCCGCCGCACCCAAGGGCGTGGACATCTACTTCGAGAACGTCGGCGGCGAAACCCTCGATGCGGTGCTGCCGCTGATGAATGATTTCTCGCGCATCCCGCTGTGCGGCCTGGTGTCGCAGTACAACGCCAGCGAAGCCTACGGGGTGAAGAACTTTCGCTATTTCCTTACCGCACGCATCCGGCTGCAGGGGTTCATCGTGTCCGACCGCATGCAATTGTGGAAGCCGGCGCTGGCCGATCTCGCGCGGCACGTGAAAGACGCGACATTGAAATACCGGGAAAGCGTGGCCGAGGGCCTCGACGCTGCGCCGGCGGCTTTCATCGGCATGCTGAAGGGCGAGAATTTCGGCAAGCAGGTGGTGGCGCTGTGAACGAGTTGCAAGACACATGACACATGACAGATGACGCAAGGGGGATCCCGTGAGTGACGAACCGAATGCTGTGCGGGGGGACGGCAATGCGGGTGTCGCGAAGGCCCCGGTGTACGTGGGCTTCTGGCGGCGCGTGGGGGCATCGCTCATCGACACGCTCGCGGTGCTCGCAGTCATCCTGCCGGTTCTTGTCGCCGTGTACGGCACCAATTACTTCAGCATGGCGCAGGGCGGTTTGGCCGGTCCCGTGGATTTCCTCGTGCAAGTCGTGTTTCCCGCCGTGGCGGTGATACTGTTCTGGAAGTTTCGCGGCGCAACACCCGGGAAGATGCTGGTCTCGGCGCGCGTTGTGGACGCAAAGACACTCGGCCCGCTGTCCAATGGGCAGGCCATCGGTCGCTACTTTGCGTACTTCGTGTCCATGCTGCCGCTGATGCTCGGGTTCATCTGGGTGGCGATCGACAAGCGCAAGCAGGGATTTCATGACAAGCTGGCCGGAACGCTGGTGATCGAGACCGAGGACGAGTGACTGGCGCGCCGTCCCGGCACGTGTCGCGGTAGCGATTGAACGAGGAGAATTGCATGATCGATGTCTATACCTGGCCCACTCCCAACGGACACAAGATCCACATCATGCTCGAGGAGACCGGGCTGCCGTACAAGGTCCACGCGGTCAACATCGGTACCGGTGACCAGTTCAAGCCGGAGTTCCTCAAGATCAGCCCCAACAACAAGATCCCGGCCATCGTCGATTCCGACGGCCCCAAGGACAATGAGGGCAAGCCGATGTCGATGTTCGAATCGGGAGCGATCCTGTTCTATCTCGCCTCCAAGACCGGCAAGTTCCTGCCCGAGGACCTGCGCGAGCGCTGGTCGGTGCTGCAATGGACCATGTTCCAGATGGGACACATCGGGCCCATGCTGGGGCAGGCGCACCACTTCAATGGCTACGCGCCGGAAAAGATTCCCTACGCCATGGAGCGTTACAGCAAGGAGGCCAATCGCCTGTACGGCGTGCTGGAGCGGCGCCTGGCCGAGTCGGAGTACGTGGCCTGCGGCGCATACACCATTGCCGACATGGCCATCATGCCCTGGCTGCGCACGGCATCGCGGCAGGGCGTGAACATGGACGAGTACCCGCAGGTGAAGCGCTGGTTCGACACCATCATGGCGCGGCCCGCGGTGCAGCGCGGCATGGCCGTACTGTCGGAAGTGCGCCGCCCTCCGCCGAATGATCCGAAATGGCGCGAGAACCTGTTTGGCAATGCGCAGTTCCAGAAGCGCTGATCAGGACGAGGAGCGGGCCATGGCGACCCATGATGAAATACTGAAGAAATTTGTCGATGACCTGTACGCCGACAACTACACGGAACACGAGGTCATGAGTTTCGCGCCCAACTGGGACAGTGACCTGCATGCGCCCGGCCATGATGGACGCCAACTGGTGCTGGAAGGCAGTGTCGTGCTGGAAGTGGCCGGGAAGACCAGGGTCTTCGAGGCGGGAGAAACCTACGAGGTGCCGGCGAACACGGTGCACCGGGAAGTGTTCGGTGAAGGCGGCGCCAGGCTGTGCATCGGTCGCCGCAAGCCGGGCGCGCCGCCGTTGAAAAAATCAGGGGCACGTTGATTGGACAGGGGGAGGGAAGCCATGTTGAGCGCATCACAAGAGCATCTGCTGGCACGGTTCGTGGAGGGGTTGCGGTTCGACGGGTACGACGACTATCACGTGCGCTACATCAAGCCGGGCAACGATAGCGGCCTGCATGCGCAGGGCTGGCAGGGACGCTTCCTCATGCTCAGGAGCACGGTGCGGTTGGAAATCTTCGGGCGAACATTCGTGTATGACGAGGGCGACAGCTACGAAGTCCTGCCAGATGTCACGCACCGCGAAGTGTTCGGCGACCAGGATCCGATACTGGTCATTGCGCGCAAGGACAGCGGCAAACCATTGCCGCCGGTGAACCCGGATTTCGGGCTGCAGCGCCTGCGATGAATTGCCGGATCATCGGCTATGCGAATTTTCTCGCAGTGATTGCTAACAGACTACTGGCAGGGGAGAGATGATGAAAAAACTGTGGCTAGGTATGCTTTCGGTCGTCGGTGTCATTTCGGCGGCATCGGTCTTTGCCCAGGCCTATCCGAACCGGCCCCTGCGCATGATCGTGCCGTTCCCTCCCGGCGGACAGGTGGACATCCACGGCCGCCTGGTGGCCAAGCTGCTGGAGGACCGCCTCGGCACGCAGGTGGTGGTTGAGAACCGCGCCGGTGCCGGCGGCATGGTGGGCACGGTCGCCCTGGCGCAGGCCGCAGCCGACGGCTACACCATCGGCTGCATCGTGCCATCGACCACCAGCAGGGCCTTTCACAAGAATCCGGCAGTGGATATCTTCACCGCTTTCACGCCCATCGGCGCACTGCACAGCGGCTGGGCGGTGCTCACTACCAATCCGCAGACCGCCAGGACGCTCAAGGAATTCATCGACCATGCGAAGGCCAATCCGGGCCGCGTGAACCTCGGTGTCTCGTCCGGACCGCCTGCCATGATCGGCGCCATGTTTGCCAGCCTTGCCGGCATCAAGATGGAGAAGATCGAATACAAGGGCGCGGCGCCGGCGATGACGGCGCTGCTCACCAACGAAGTGCAGGCCAATTTCGGCGGCGTGCCACAGGCGCTGCCCTTCATGGAAGTGGGCAAGGTGGTCGCGCTGGCGGTCGGCGGCGATACGCGCGCACCAGCCATTCCGAACGTGCCCACCATGACCGAGCTCGGCTA